>NZ_JBWKQB010000020.1:0-21205 GCF_059418545.1 Pseudomonas sp. GW821-FHT07G10
GGGAACGATCAAGACCATGAACGTCGCCTAAGGCGAGTTCAGCGTCATCGAGCCCCATTCGGTGTTGAACCGGGTGGGGCTTTTTTGTGAGCCGGGGTTGATCGTTCCCACGCTCCCGCGTGGGAATGCATCCGGTGACGCTCTGCGTCACCTCTACAGCGGACGCAGAGCGTCCGGGGCGGCATTCCCACGCAGAGCGTGGGAGCGATCAATGTACCAATAATTATCGGTTTTTCCGGTAGGAACCCTCCTGTTGTTACCCATTCTCGGTCAAGTAACCAAATGTGTAACCCCGCGACCGATTTCGGGGCAAAGCGAAACGTAAAGCCTTGTTTTGGGCCGCTTCAACCCGCACGGAAAATAAGATAGAACGCTACGCTTGCCGGAATAGAAGGGTTTGCGAATAATGGGCCCGTTATTTGCTACATAGATCGTTTGCCTTTCTTTTGCTTCTGCATAAACTTGCAGAGCTGTCAATGTGCTTGACCGGCTTTCTCAGTGCTTCTGTAAATTGTTGTCGCATTGAAGAAATATCGGCTTCGGGCCTGTCGTTAGAATGCCGATCACTCGCTCGTCGTTGCTTGTGTTGATTTCAACGCAAGGATTCTGGGACGCAGCATCGCTTTCAGGTTTCACCCATTCGCATATTGGGCTGTCGCTCACTCTGCCGTTTTCGCCCTTTACCGATGGAGTCCTACGATGAAGAAACTCGTGCTTCTTGGCGCCCTGGCACTGTCCGTGCTGTCCCTGCCGACATTCGCTGATGAAAAGCCTCTGAAAATTGGTATCGAGGCGGCTTACCCTCCGTTCGCATCGAAAGCGCCAGACGGCAGCATCGTTGGTTTCGACTACGACATCGGCAACGCGCTGTGCGAAGAGATGAAGGTCAAGTGCGTCTGGGTCGAGCAGGAGTTCGACGGTCTGATCCCGGCGCTCAAAGTGCGCAAGATCGACGCGATCCTGTCGTCCATGTCGATCACTGACGATCGCAAGAAGTCCGTGGACTTCACCAACAAGTACTACAACACCCCGGCACGTCTGGTCATGAAGGCCGGTACTCAGGTCGGCGACAACCTGGCCGAGCTCAAGGGCAAGAAAATCGGCGTGCAACGCGGTTCGATCCACAACCGTTTCGCCGAAGAAGTCCTGAAGCCGCTGGGTGCGGAAGTCAAGCCATATGGCTCGCAGAACGAAATCTACCTGGACGTGGCTGCCGGTCGCCTCGACGGCACCGTGGCAGACGCTACCCTGTTGGATGACGGCTTCCTGAAAACCGACGCTGGCAAAGGCTTCGCCTTCGTTGGCCCGGCGTTCACCGACGTCAAATACTTTGGCGACGGCGTAGGCATCGCGGTACGTAAAGGCGACAAGGCTGAACTGGACAAGATCAACACTGCCATTGCTGCCATTCGCGCGAACGGCAAGTACAAGCAAATCCAGGACAAGTACTTCGCCTTCGACATTTACGGCAAGTAAATAGGTCGCAGCGGTAAGTCCGAAATGGCGCAAGCAACAGGATCTCTGAGGTTTGCGCCATTTTTTCATCCCTACTTTCGAGGACCTGAATCATGTTGAAAGGCTACGGGGCTGTCATCCTCGATGGCGCATGGCTGACGCTTGAGCTCGCCTTGTCGTCCATGGCCTTGGCCATTGTTCTGGGTCTGATCGGGGTCGCGTTGCGCCTGTCGCCGGTACGCTGGCTGGCCTGGCTGGGCGATCTGTATTCCACGGTGATCCGCGGGATTCCCGATCTGGTACTCATCCTGCTGATTTTCTACGGCGGTCAGGACCTGCTCAATCGCGTTGCGCCGCTGCTCGGCTTCAACGATTACATTGACTTGAACCCGCTGGCTGCCGGTATCGGCACCCTGGGTTTCATCTTCGGTGCGTACCTGTCGGAAACCTTCCGTGGAGCCTTCATGGCGATCTCGAAGGGGCAGGCAGAAGCTGGCATGGCGTATGGCATGAGCAGTTTTCAGGTGTTTTTCCGGGTATTGGTGCCTCAGATGATTCGCCTGGCGATTCCTGGTTTCACCAATAACTGGCTGGTGTTGACCAAGGCTACCGCGCTGATTTCAGTGGTGGGTCTGCAAGACATGATGTTCAAGGCCAAGCAGGCGGCAGATGCCACCCGCGAGCCTTTCACCTTCTTCCTCGCAGTGGCGGCGATGTACCTGGTGATCACCAGTATCTCGTTGCTGGCATTGCGTCACCTTGAGAAGCGCTACTCGGTAGGCGTAAGGGCGGCTGATCTATGATCTTCGACTACAACGTCATTTGGGAGGCTCTGCCGCTGTATTTCGGCGGTTTGCTGACTACCCTGAAATTGCTCGCACTGTCGCTGCTGTTCGGTCTGCTGGCCGCCTTGCCGCTGGGTTTGATGCGCGTCTCCAGGCAGCCGGTGGTGAACATGACCGCCTGGCTCTACACCTATGTGATCCGCGGCACGCCGATGTTGGTGCAGCTGTTCTTGATCTACTACGGTCTGGCGCAATTTGAAGTGGTGCGTGAGAGCTTCCTTTGGCCGTGGCTGTCGAGCGCGACGTTCTGCGCTTGCCTGGCCTTTGCCGTCAATACCAGTGCTTACACCGCCGAAATCATTGCCGGTAGCCTGCGCGCTACACCCAATGGCGAGATCGAAGCGGCCAAGGCCATGGGAATGTCACGCTACAAATTGTATCGCCGCATCCTGCTGCCGTCGGCCCTGCGCCGGGCGCTGCCACAGTACAGCAACGAAGTGATCATGATGCTGCAGACCACCAGTCTGGCCTCCATCGTGACCCTGATCGATATCACCGGTGCCGCGCGCACAGTCAACGCTCAGTACTACTTGCCGTTCGAAGCCTATATCACCGCAGGCGTGTTCTACCTGTGCATGACGTTCATCCTGGTGCGCCTGTTCAAGCAGGCTGAGCGCCGCTGGCTGGGCTACCTGGCCCCGCGCAAGGCCTGATCATGGAACGTATCGATCATCCATTGCCATGGAGCCACTTGGGCAGCGAACGCCATGTGTCGGTGTTTCGCTTCGGCAGCGGCGAGCGCAAGGCCTATATCCAGGCCAGCCTGCACGCTGACGAACTGCCGGGGATGCGCACCGCCTGGGAGCTGAAAAAGCGCCTGGCCGAGCTCGAAGCCCAGGGCGCATTGAATGGTGTGATCGAGCTGGTACCGGTGGCGAACCCGCTGGGCCTTGGTCAACTGTTGCAGGGTAGCCATCAAGGGCGTTTCGAGTTTGGCAGTGGCAAGAACTTCAATCGGGATTTCTTCGAGCTGAGCGAGCCGGTGGCTGCACAGCTGCAAGGGTGCCTGGGTGATGATCCGCACGCCAATATCAAACTGATCCGGTTGGCCATGGTCGATGTGCTGGCGGCACTGCCTCCGGCGGCCAGTCAGTTGCAAGGTATGCAGCGAGTGTTGCTCAGCCATGCCTGCACGGCGGATGTGGTGCTCGATCTGCATTGCGATGCCGAGGCCGCGCTGCACATGTACGCCTTGCCACAACACTGGCCGCATTGGCGCTCGTTGGCTGCGCATTTGAATGTGCGGGTCGGTCTGCTGGCGGAAGACTCCGGCGGCAGCTCCTTCGACGAAGCCTGTTCGCTGCCGTGGCTGCGCCTGTCTCGACTGTTTCCACAGGCGCAGATCCCATTGGCCTGTCTGGCGACGACCCTCGAGTTGGGTGGTCAGGCCGATACCGGTCGCCCGCAAGCCGAGGCTCACGCCGAAGGCATTCTGGCGTTCCTTGCCGAGCAAGGCTTGATTACCGGTGTTTGGCCGGCCCCGCAGCAGCAAGCATGCGAAGCCATGCCGTTCGAAGGCACTGAGTTGCTGTTTGCGCCGCATCCTGGCGTGGTGAGCTTTCTCCTCCCGGTGGGTAGCTGGGTCGAAGCGGGCGAGCCGGTTTTTGAAGTGATTGATCCTTTATCCGATCGGGTCAGCACCGTGTGTGCTGGTACGGCTGGTGTGTTGTTTGCCATTGAACGGCTACGTTACGCCCAACCCGGTTTCTGGCTGGCCAAGGTGGCGGGGCGCGAAGCGCTGCGTCACGGGCGCTTGCTTAACGACTGACTGACTGTTTTTGTGAGAACCGACCGCATGTACAAGCTTGAAGTCCAAGACCTGCATAAACGCTATGGCAGTCACGAAGTGCTCAAGGGCGTGTCCCTGGCAGCTCAGGCTGGTGATGTGATCAGCATCATCGGCTCCAGTGGCTCCGGCAAAAGTACTTTCCTGCGCTGCATCAACCTGCTCGAGCAGCCTCACGCAGGCAAGATTCTGCTGAACAACGAAGAGTTGAAGCTGGTATCGAACAAGGACGGCGCGCTGAAGGCTGCCGATCCGAAACAGCTGCAGCGCATGCGTTCGCGACTGTCGATGGTGTTCCAGCATTTCAACCTGTGGTCGCACATGACCGCGATGGAAAACATCATGGAAGCGCCGGTGCATGTGCTCGGTATGTCCAAGGTGGAGGCCCGGGAAAAAGCTGAGCATTACTTGGCCAAGGTCGGCGTTTCCCATCGTAAGGACGCATACCCGGGCCACATGTCCGGTGGTGAGCAGCAGCGTGTAGCGATTGCCCGCGCGCTGGCGATGGAGCCGGAAGTCATGCTGTTCGACGAACCGACTTCGGCGCTGGACCCGGAGCTGGTGGGCGACGTGCTCAAGGTGATGCAATCCCTGGCTCAGGAAGGTCGGACCATGGTGGTGGTGACTCACGAAATGGGCTTCGCTCGCGAAGTGTCGAACCAGTTGGTGTTCCTGCACAAAGGTCTGGTGGAAGAATGCGGCAATCCGCGTGAAGTGCTGGTTAATCCGCAATCCGAACGTTTGCAGCAGTTCCTGTCGGGCAGCTTGAAGTAATACCGTTTAACGCTCCCGTTGTGCACCGAATTAGGTCATGCTGCGCACCGCGCGCCGGATGGTCTAATTTGGTTGCTGCCGCCTTCGGCTTTTAACACTGTTTTCGTTTCGGATTGCACGCCATGACTGCCCATCGAATTGGTTTCCTGATTTGGCCCAGCACTAAAGCCTTGACGCTGGCGCTGGCTGAGGAGGCCTTGCGTGTTGCTCAGCGCGTGCATCCGGATGTTGTTTACGAACTCTCGTTTCTGCAGGCCGAAGTGCCAGCCGAAGGGGCCTGGCAATTGCCGGGTGAGCCTTGGGTCGGGAAGCTCGAAGGTTTTCAGAAGCTTTTTCTGCTGGCGGATGAACCGCCGACTTCGCTTGCGCCGGCGCTCAACAGTGCACTCAAGCAACTGGTGCGCGCAGGGTGTGTGATCGGTGGTTTGTCCGCCGGTGTCTACCCGCTGGCGCAACTGGGCCTGCTCGATGGTTACCGCGCCGCCGTGCACTGGCGCTGGCAGGATGATTTTGCCGAGCGTTATCCGAAAGTCATCGCCACCAGCCATCTGTTCGACTGGGATCGCGATCGCTTGACCGCTTGCGGCGGGATGTCGGTGCTGGATCTGCTGCTGGCCGTGTTGGCTCGCGATCACGGCGCCGAGTTGGCGGGCGCCGTGTCTGAAGAGTTGGTGGTGGAGCGGATTCGCGAAGGCGGCGAGCGTCAGCGCATTCCATTGCAGAACCGCCTCGGTTCCAGCCATCCGAAGCTCACGCAGGCGGTGTTGCTGATGGAGGCAAACATCGAAGAGCCGCTGACCACCGACGAAATTGCGCAGCACGTGTGCGTGTCCCGTCGACAGCTGGAGCGGATCTTCAAGCAGTACCTCAACCGCGTGCCGAGCCAGTATTACCTGGAACTGCGCCTGAACAAGGCCCGGCAGATGTTGATGCAGACCAGCAAATCGATCATCCAGATCGGTTTGTCCTGTGGCTTCTCCTCGGGGCCGCACTTCTCCAGCGCCTACCGCAACTTCTTCGGCGCCACCCCGCGCGAAGACCGCAACCAGCGCCGCAGCAGCAGCCCGTTCGAATTGTCGTCGGTGCCTTCAGAGCGCGGCTGAGTTTCAAGCTCTGTTGTGTCTTTGATATAGCTATCGCGAGCAAGCTCAGCTCATACAGATATTGCGGGACTCTTGTAGGAGCCGAGCTTGCTCGCGATGAGGCCATCACTTGCGCCGCACCTCTGAACCACTGCGCAAATCAAATTCCCCAACCCAGCCGCAAATCCCCGCCAGCAGTTTAAACTGCGCCTTTGCGACGCTATTTGTCGCATTGCCATAAACCCGACTAAAACCGGGTTTGGCGCTATAAGAAGTTGTCGCTTGGCGGCAAGGCCAAGCTGAAAACTGTCCTTACAATCCCCCCATCGCTCGCCAGTTTCAGGCGGGTGTTCCTCTTCAGGAGACTCCGATGTCCGTTGAGCATGCTCCGGTGCAACGCGCCGATTTCGACCAGGTAATGGTTCCCAACTACGCGCCTGCTGCTTTCATTCCTGTGCGCGGTGCCGGCTCCCGAGTCTGGGATCAGTCGGGTCGTGAGCTGATCGATTTCGGTGGTGGAATCGCGGTTAACGTATTGGGCCATGCGCACCCGGCGCTGGTCGGTGCCTTGACTGAACAGGCGAACAAGCTGTGGCACGTATCCAACGTGTTCACCAATGAGCCGGCCTTGCGCCTGGCCCATAAGCTGATCGACGCCACCTTTGCCGAGCGCGTGTTCCTCTGCAACTCCGGCGCCGAAGCCAACGAGGCCGCCTTCAAGCTGGCCCGTCGTGTTGCTCACGACCGTTTCGGCCCGGAAAAATACGAAATCATTGCCGCGCTGAACAGCTTCCACGGTCGTACGCTGTTCACCGTGAACGTGGGCGGTCAGTCGAAGTACTCCGACGGCTTCGGCCCGAAGATCGTTGGCATCACTCACGTGCCGTTCAACGATCTGGCAGCGCTGAAAGCCGCGATCTCCGACAAGACCTGCGCCGTAGTGCTGGAACCGGTTCAGGGCGAGGGCGGCGTATTGCCGGCCGAGCTGGCTTATCTGCAGGGCGCTCGCGAGCTGTGCAATGAGCACAACGCGCTGTTGGTGTTCGACGAAGTGCAAACCGGCATGGGCCGCACCGGTGAGCTGTTCGCCTACATGCATTACGGCGTGACCCCGGACATCCTGACCAGCGCCAAGAGCCTGGGCGGCGGTTTCCCGATCGCGGCAATGCTGACCACCGAAGAACTGGCCAAGCACCTGGTGGTCGGTACTCACGGCACCACTTACGGCGGCAACCCGTTGGCTTGCGCTGTGGCGGAAGCGGTGATCGACGTGATCAACACGCCAGAAGTGCTGAACGGCGTCAAAGCCAGGCACGACAAGTTCAAGACCCGTCTGCAGCAGATCGGCAAGCAATACGGCCTGTTCACTGAGGTTCGTGGTCTGGGTCTGTTGATCGGCTGCGTGCTGAGCGACGCCTGGAAAGGCAAGGCCAAAGACGTGTTCAACGCAGCAGAGCGTGAAGGCTTGATGATTCTGCAGGCCGGCCCGGACGTGATTCGTTTCGCGCCAAGCCTGGTGGTTGAAGATGCCGATATCGAGCAGGGCCTGGAGCGTTTTGAGCGCGCCGTGGCAAAACTGACTCAAGCCTGATTCAGGCCGTGGTACTCCCTCAACGCCTATTCTTGTAGTAGGCGTTGAGCCAAATTCCTGTGCCGGGCCTGCCCGGCATTTTTTTCCCCGAGTTGGCACTTTTGCCGACCTGTTTTTTCAGTAAGGAGTGACACCATGCTGGTGATGCGCCCCGCGCAAATGGCTGATCTGGGCGAGGTACAGCGTCTGGCTGCGGACAGCCCGATTGGTGTCACGTCCCTGCCGGATGATATCGAACGCCTGAGCGACAAGATCGCCGCGTCCGAAGCTTCGTTCGCCGCCGAAGTCAGCTTCAACGGTGAAGAGAGCTACTTCTTCGTTCTCGAAGACACGACCACCGGCAAACTGGTCGGCTGCTCGGCGATCGTTGCTTCGGCCGGTTACTCCGAGCCGTTCTACAGTTTCCGTAATGAAACCTTCGTTCACGCCTCCCGTGAACTGAAGATTCATAACAAGATTCATGTGCTTTCCCAGTGCCATGACCTGACTGGCAACAGCCTGCTGACCAGCTTCTATGTGGTCCCGGAGCTGGTGGGTTCGCCGTGGTCGGAGCTCAACTCCCGTGGTCGTCTACTGTTTGTCGCCAGCCACCCGGAACGTTTCGCTGATTCGGTCGTGACCGAGATCGTCGGTTACAGCGACGAGAATGGCGATTCGCCGTTCTGGGACGCCATCGGCCGTAACTTCTTCGACCTTAACTATGCTGCCGCCGAGCGTCTGTGCGGGCTGAAAAGCCGGACCTTCCTCGCTGAACTGATGCCGCATTACCCGATCTACGTGCCGCTGCTGCCCGATGCCGCTCAAGAAGCGATGGGTCAGGTGCATCCGCGAGCGCAGATCACCTTCGACATTCTGATGCGCGAAGGCTTCGAGACCGATCACTACATCGACATCTTCGATGGTGGTCCGACCTTGCATGCCCGTGTTTCCGGGATTCGTTCGATCGCTCAGAGCCGTGTAGTACCGGTGAAAATCGGTGAAGTCGCCAAGGGTGGCGGGCGTCAGTACCTGGTATCCAACGCACAACTGCAGGATTACCGAGCGGTAATGCTGGAACTGGACTACGCGCCGGGCAAACCGGTGACCCTGGATCTTGAAACGGCCGAAGCCCTGGGCGTCGGCGAAGGTGCCAGCGTGCGCCTGGTGGCGGTTTAACGCCTGCTGCCATGCCGATAAAGAGTGCCTGGAAAGAATCCTGGAAAGCAGTGAGTTTCGCGGGTGGCGCCACACGCCACCTGTTTGAGGAGATAGCATGATCGTTCGTCCCGTACGCAGCAGCGATTTACCCGCTCTGATTGAACTTGCCCGCAGCACTGGCACCGGCCTGACCACCTTGCCGGCCAACGAAGAGCGCCTGGCGCATCGGGTCGGTTGGGCGGAAAAGACTTTTCGCGGCGAAGCGTCACGCGGTGACGCGGACTATTTGTTCGTGCTCGAAGATGACAACGGTCGCGTCGTGGGCATTTCCGCGATTGCCGGTGCGGTTGGCCTGCGCGAGCCCTGGTACAACTTCCGGGTCGGTCTGACCGTCAGCGCTTCCCAGGAGCTGAATATCTACCGCGAGATCCCGACGCTGTTCCTGGCCAACGACCTGACCGGCAACTCCGAGCTGTGCTCGTTGTTCCTGCATGCCGATTACCGCAGTGGCCTCAACGGCCGCATGCTGGCCAAGGCGCGGATGCTGTTTATCGCCGAATTCCCGCAGCTGTTCGGCAACAAGATCATCGCCGAAATGCGCGGTGTGTCCGACGCCGCCGGGCGCTCGCCGTTCTGGGAAAGCCTGGGCCGGCACTTCTTCAAAATGGAATTCAGCCAGGCTGATTACCTGACCGGCGTGGGCAATAAGGCGTTCATCGCCGAGCTGATGCCAAAGTTCCCGCTGTACACCTGCTTCCTCTCCGAGGGCGCACGCAATGTGATCGGCCAGGTTCACCCTGACACCGAACCGGCGCTGGCGATGCTCAAGAGCGAAGGCTTCAGCTATCAGGGTTACGTCGACATCTTCGACGCCGGCCCGGCGGTGGAATGCGAAACCGGCAAGATCCGTGCAGTGCGCGACAGCCAGGCGCTAGTGCTGGCCATCGGCACCCCGGGTGACGACGCCACGCCATTTTTGATTCACAACCGCAAACGCGAAGACTGCCGGATCACTGCTGCTCCAGCACGTCTTGCGGCGGGCACCCTGGTGGTCGATCAGTTGACTGCCAAACGCCTTAAACTCAATGCGGGCGATCAGGTACGTGCTGTGCCGTTGTCGGCCCAGCCAGTTTCTCGGGAGTCGAAATAATGAGTACGCTTTACATCGCTGGTGAATGGCTGGCAGGTCAGGGCGAAGCCTTCGAGTCGCTGAATCCGGTAACCCAGCAGGTCTTGTGGTCCGGCAATGGCGCGAACGCCGCGCAAGTCGAGTCTGCCGTGCAGTCGGCTCGCCAGGCGTTTGCGGCCTGGGCCAAGCGTTCGCTGGAAGATCGGATCGGTGTGCTGGAGGCCTTCGCCGCCAGCCTGAAAAACCACGCCGACGAACTGGCCCGCTGCATCGGTGAAGAAACCGGCAAACCGCTGTGGGAGTCGGCCACCGAAGTCACCAGCATGATCAACAAGATCGCCATCTCGGTGCAAAGCTACCGTGAGCGTACCGGCGAGAAGAGCGGCCCATTGGGCGACGCCACCGCCGTATTGCGCCACAAGCCACATGGTGTGGTCGCGGTGTTCGGCCCGTACAACTTCCCGGGTCACCTGCCGAATGGGCATATTGTTCCGGCACTGCTGGCCGGTAACTGTGTGTTGTTCAAGCCAAGCGAGCTGACCCCGAAAGTCGCCGAGCTGACGGTCAAGTGCTGGATCGAAGCCGGTTTGCCGGCTGGCGTGCTGAACCTGCTGCAAGGCGCTCGCGAAACCGGGATCGCCCTGGCGGCCAATCCGGGTATCGACGGCTTGTTCTTCACCGGTTCCAGCCGCACCGGCAACCACCTGCATCAACAGTTCTCCGGACGCCCGGACAAGATCCTGGCGCTGGAAATGGGTGGCAACAACCCGCTGGTGGTCGATCAGGTCGCTGACCTCGACGCTGCGGTCTACACCATTATTCAGTCGGCCTTCATTTCCGCCGGTCAGCGTTGCACCTGCGCCCGTCGTTTGCTGGTGCCGCAAGGCGCCTGGGGCGACACGCTGCTGGCGCGCCTGGTGGCGGTCAGCTCGACGATTGAAGTCGGCGCGTTCGATCAGCAACCGGCACCGTTCATGGGCTCGGTGATTTCCCTTGGTGCCGCCCGTGCGCTGATGGAAGCTCAAGAGCACTTGCTCGGTAACGGCGCCGTGGCGCTGCTGGAAATGACTCAACCGCAGGCCCAGGCGGCCTTGCTGACACCGGGCATTCTCGATGTGACCGCGGTCAGCGAGCGTCCGGATGAAGAGCTCTTCGGTCCGCTGCTGCAAGTGATCCGCTACGCTGACTTTGAAGCTGCGATCGCTGAAGCCAACGACACGCAATACGGTCTTGCGGCAGGTTTGCTGTCGGATTCCGAGGCGCGTTATCAGCAGTTCTGGCTGGAAAGCCGCGCCGGTATCGTCAACTGGAACAAGCAACTGACGGGGGCTGCGAGCAGCGCACCGTTCGGTGGCGTGGGTGCCTCGGGCAACCATCGCGCCAGTGCTTACTACGCGGCGGATTACTGCGCGTACCCGGTAGCCTCGCTGGAAACACCGAGCCTGACGCTGCCGACGGCGTTGACGCCCGGCGTGAAGCTTTCGTAAGACGCCTCTGGCGTCTTATCGCGAGCAAGCTCGCTCCTACAGGTACAACGCCGTCCTTGTGGGAGCGAGCTTGCTCGCGATTGCCGCGACGCGGTCGCACTGTATTGAACTAGATGCCTATAACAACAGATTCGTGGAGCCTCGCTGATGAAATCCTATGAAGTCAATTTCGACGGTCTAGTGGGGCCGACCCATAACTATGGCGGTCTGTCCTACGGCAACGTTGCGTCCCAGAGCAACAGTCAGCAGTCCTCCAATCCCAAGGAAGCGGCGCTGCAAGGCCTGGCGAAAATGAAAGCGCTGATGGAATTGGGCTTTCAACAAGGCGTCCTGGCTCCGCAAGAACGCCCGGATGTGGCCGGCCTGCGTAAGCTGGGTTTCAGTGGCAGCGATGCTCAAGTGATCGAGCAAGCCGCCAGGCAGGCAATGCCATTGCTGGTCGCCAGCTGCTCGGCCTCGAGCATGTGGGTGGCCAACGCCGCCACGGTCAGCCCGAGCGCCGATACTGCAGACGGTCGCGTGCATTTCACCGCCGCCAACCTCAACTGCAAATACCACCGCAGCATCGAACACCCGACCACCAGCCGCGTGCTGGGGGCAATGTTTGCTGATCAGAAGCACTTCGCCCATCACGCCGCGTTGCCGGCAGTGGCGCAGTTCGGTGACGAAGGCGCGGCCAACCACACACGTTTCTGCCGTGAATACGGCGAGGCCGGTGTCGAGTTCTTCGTGTTCGGTCGCAGTGCGTTCGACACCCGTTACCCGGCCCCGCAAAAGTACCCGGCACGCCAGACCCTGGAAGCATCGCAAGCGGTCGCGCGCCTGCACGGCTTGAGCGATGACGGTGTGGTCTATGCCCAGCAGAACCCGTCGGTGATCGATCAGGGCGTGTTCCATAACGACGTGATCGCGGTGGGCAACGGCGAGGTGCTGTTCTATCACGAGGATGCGTTCCTCGACACCGAGCCAATGCTTGCTGAGTTGCAAGCCAAGCTGGCCAAGCGCGGCGGCAATTTCAAAGCGATCTGCGTGCCGCGTTCCCAGGTGTCGGTAGAAGACGCCGTGCGTTCGTACCTGTTCAACAGTCAGCTACTGTCGCGCGCCGACGGTTCGATGCTGTTGATCGTGCCGCAAGAGTGCCAGAACAACGACCGCGTCTGGCAGTACCTGCAAGGCCTGACCGGTTCTGGTGGTCTGATCCGCGAAGTGAAAGTCTTCGATCTCAAGCAGAGCATGCAGAATGGTGGCGGCCCGGCGTGCCTGCGTCTTCGCGTCGCACTGAATGAAACCGAGCTGGCGGCGGTCAACCCAGGGGTTATCATGACCGCGCCGTTGTACGGCACGCTGACCCAATGGGTCGACAAGCACTACCGCGACCGTCTGAGTGAAACTGATCTGGCGGACCCGCAATTGTTGCTTGAGTGCCGGACGGCACTGGATGAACTGACGCAAATCCTTAAACTGGGCGCGGTTTATCCATTCCAGATCAATTGAAAGCCCACGCCCGGCTCAAACAGCGCCGGGCGTGCAGCTTTATCCCAGATGAGAGCGTAATAATGAGCGATACCCTGCAGCTGATCCTTGAAGACACCGACGGCACTCAGCTGGAAACCTCCTGCACCCGCGTTGCGGTGATGTGGCAAGGCAAGGAATTGTGGATTCAGCACGACGGCCGCGGCCAGTTGCTGATCGGTGTAGATGTTGAAGAAGGCGACGCTGAGTACGCCAACCTGCTGTTGCGTCCATTGGCGACTAATCTGGTAAGTCTGCAACTGGAAATGGAACCGGCCGAAATCGGTGACGAAGACCACGTGCACGGCCCGGATTGCGCACACGACCATTAAGGAAATCGCTCTATGCTCGCCCTCGGCAAACTGCTTGAACTGACCCTCGCCGGCCGCGAACCGGCGGAGAAGACTCAACTGACTGTCGAAGGCGTGCGGATGCGCTGGCTGAGCGAAGGTGCGCTGGAAGTCCGGCCGCCCGAGGCTCGCGACAATGGCCTGGATCTGCTGTTGTCAGCCGGTATCCACGGTAACGAGACAGCGCCAATCGAGCTGCTCGACCGTCTGTTACATGAAATCGCCCGTGGTGAGTTGAAACCACGCGCACGCATTCTGTTCCTGTTCGGCAACCCCGACGCCATGCGTCACGGCGAGCGTTTTGTCGACCAGGACGTCAACCGGCTGTTCAACGGCCGTCACGAACTGACGAGTGGTTCGGAAGCCTTGCGCGCTTGCGAGCTGGAGCGTCTGGCAGCGAGCTTCTTCAACCTGCCGGATCGCAGCCGTTTGCACTACGATCTGCACACCGCGATCCGCGGCTCGAAGATCGAGCAATTCGCGCTGTATCCCTGGAAGGAAGGTCGCCAGCATTCACGCCAGGAGCTGGTTCGCTTGCGCGCCGCCGGTATGGAAGCGGTGCTGTTGCAGAACAAACCCTCCATCGTTTTCAGTTCGTACACCTACGACAAGCTCGGTGCCGAATCCTTCACCCTCGAGTTGGGCAAGGCCCGGCCGTTCGGGCAGAACCAGGGGGTTAACGTCGAACGCCTGGAAACCCGTCTGAAGCAGATTATCGAAGGCAACGAGCCGTCGTTGGCGGACGAAGGGTTGAACGGCTTGCAGCTGTTCAGCGTGGCGCGGGAAATCATCAAGCACAGCGATGCATTCCACCTGAACTTACCGGCGGATATCGAGAACTTCTCGGAGCTGGAAGTGGGTTATCTGCTGGCCGAGGACATCGCCCAGACGCGCTGGATCGTCGAAGAAGAGGGCGCACGGATCATTTTCCCTAACCCGAAGGTCAAAAACGGGTTGCGGGCAGGGATTCTGATAGTGCCAACCACCGCCGACGATCTCGCTTGAATGATCGTTCCCACGCTCTGCGTGGGAACGATCGGTCATCAAGCTTTTGACGCTTAAACCGCTACCGCACGCTGCTCGCTACGACGCAACACACGCGTCTTGTGCAACGTATCGGCACAGGTCTTTGCCGCTTCCTGGCCTTTATGCAGGAAGTGTTCAAAGAAGAACTTCTGATGTTCTTCGCCTGCATGGAAGTGGTGCGGGGTGAGCACGACCGAAAATACCGGCACTTCGGTTTCCAGCTGAACCTGCATCAGGCCGCTGATCACCGACTGGGCGACAAACTCGTGGCGGTAGATCCCGCCGTCCACTACCAGCCCGGCAGCGACGATGCCGGCATAACGGCCGGACTTGGCCAGTAGCTTGGCGTGCAGCGGGATTTCAAAGGCGCCGCCGACTTCGAAGAAATCGATATCACTTTCCTGATAGCCCTGGACGAGCATTTCGGCGACGAAGCCTTTACGGCTCTGATCGACAATGTCCTTGTGCCAGCAGGCCTGGATAAACGCGACGCGCTCGCCGTGGTGGCTTTTGCTCTTGCTATCGATTGCGGTGGGTTGCATCTGTTCTGACTCCTGTTTGTGTGAAAAACAGGGCGTTATGAATCGAAGGGGATTTAAGGGTACGTTCCGGTCAATCGTGCAGGTATACGCACGAATACCTTGAGACGGCCCTTTGGCGCCAATCCCGTTCTCTCTTCATCCGGACTATGACCGTCGGCCCCGGGATCACACCGGGTCTGCTGACCTTGCCGACGCACACTGCCCAAGCTGTTCGTGTCACCAAGCGCTCGCGGGCTATGCGCATTGCGCGCAATTACCGCCGGTGGGGAGTTACACCCCGCCCTGAGAACGTTGCCACCAGGATTTCTGGCGGCGGAGAGTTTTTAACATATATTTCTGAACAGCGCATCGCTGCTTTCTGATGATACGAATCGAATTTTCCGTTGGCTTGAGCAGGCTTTTCTTACCCGAAGCCTTGACTATCGAGTGCGACGACCGCAGTAATCGAATTCGAAAGGGATTTTCCCGTTTAGTTAGCCGCGACGTTCACGTCCCATTGCCGAGGCCTGTTCCATGAGAGTTATCGATCTTCGTAGCGACACAGTGACCCAACCGACTGCCGGGATGCTCCACGCAATGGCAACGGCCGTCACCGGTGATGACGTGTACGGCGAAGATCCCACGGTGAACCGGCTTGAAGCCGAGCTCGCCAGACGTCTGGGCTTTGCTCAGGCGCTGTTTGTACCCACTGGCACCATGAGCAACCTGCTCGGGCTGATGGCCCATTGTGAGCGCGGCGACGAATATATCGTCGGCCAGCAGGCGCACACTTATAAGTACGAAGGCGGCGGGGCGGCAGTGCTGGGTTCGATCCAGCCGCAGCCGCTGGAGGTCCAGCCCGATGGCTCGCTGGACCTGGCGCAGGTGGCTGCGGTGATCAAGCCGGACGACTTCCATTTCGCCCGTACCCGCTTGCTGGCCCTGGAAAACACCATGCAAGGCAAGGTCCTGCCATTGGAGTATCTGGCCCGAGCGCGCAGTTTTACCCAGGAACATGGCCTCTCCCTGCATCTGGATGGCGCGCGGTTGTACAACGCAGCGGTTAAACTGGGTGTCGACGCACGGGAGATCACTCAGCATTTCGATTCGGTGTCGGTTTGCCTGTCCAAGGGCCTCGGCGCGCCGATTGGTTCAGTGCTGTGCGGCACGGCCGAGTTGATCGCAAAGGCACGGCGGCTGCGCAAGATGGTCGGTGGCGGCATGCGCCAGGCCGGAATTCTCGCGGCGGCGGGGCTGTATGCGCTGGATCATCAGGTGCAGCGTCTGGCCGATGACCATCTCAACGCCCGATTGCTGGCTGAGGGCTTGCTCGACGCCGGTTATGGGGTGGAGCCGGTGCAGACCAATATGGTTTATGTTCAACTGGGTGAAAAAGCCGAAGCGCTGAAAGCCTTCGCCGCTGAGCGTGGGATCAAACTCAGTGCGGCCCCGCGGTTGCGGATGGTCACCCATCTGGACGTCAGTCGCGCACAGATCGAGCAGGTTGTAGCGACTTTTATCGAATTTTCTCGCAACTGACGGTGTTGGTCGTCCAATTGACTGTCTGTATCGTACAAACACACTGTACCTGGTCACTAACGCCGATATAATGCGGCCCTTTGCCGTCGCTCCGTCTTTTGACGTTTTGCACAGGCCTTTGGCCGCAGTCTCCGTGGAAGAACCTAATGAAAAGCGCAGAAATCCGTGAAGCCTTCCTTCGCTTCTTCGAAGAGCAAGGCCACACCCGTGTAGCCTCCAGCTCTTTGATTCCGGGCAACGACCCAACCCTGCTGTTCACTAACGCGGGGATGAACCAATTCAAGGACTGCTTTCTGGGCCAGGAAAAGCGCGCCTACACCCGCGCTGTCAGCAGCCAGAAGTGCGTACGCGCCGGCGGCAAGCATAATGACCTGGAAAACGTCGGTTATACCGCTCGTCACCACACCTTCTTTGAAATGCTGGGTAACTTCAGCTTCGGCGATTACTTCAAGCGTGATGCGATCACCTTCGCCTGGACCTTCCTGACCTCTGTCCTGAACCTGCCCAAGGACAAACTCTGGGTCACGGTCTACGCCAGCGATGATGAAGCCTATGACATCTGGACCAAGGAAGTCGGGGTTCCGGCTGAGCGTATGGTCCGTATCGGCGACAACAAAGGCGCGCCGTACGCTTCCGACAACTTCTGGACCATGGGCGACACTGGCCCGTGCGGTCCTTGCACCGAGATTTTCTACGATCACGGCGCCGACATCTGGGGCGGCCCACCGGGTTCGCCGGAAGAAGACGGCGACCGTTACATCGAAATCTGGAACAACGTGTTCATGCAGTTCAACCGCACTGCCGATGGCGTGCTGCACCCGCTGCCGGCGCCGTCGGTGGATACCGGCATGGGCCTGGAGCGAATCAGTGCCGTGCTGCAGCACGTCCACTCGAACTATGAAATCGACCTGTTCCAAAGCCTGCTGAGTGCTTCGGCCAAGGCCATTGGTTGCACCAACGACAGCCAGGCTTCGCTGAAAGTGGTCGCGGACCACATTCGTTCCTGCGGTTTCCTGATCGCTGATGGCGTGCTGCCGTCGAACGAAGGTCGCGGCTACGTGCTACGCCGGATCATCCGTCGTGCTTGCCGTCACGGCAACAAGCTGGGCGCCAAGGGCAGCTTCTTCTATCAGATCGTTGCGGCACTGGTCGCCGAGATGGGCGAGGCGTTCCCTGAACTCACGCAAAACCAGGCGCACATCGAGCGCGTACTGAAAGCTGAAGAAGAGCAGTTTGCCAAGACCCTGGAGCAGGGCCTGAAGATCCTCGAGCAGGATCTGGCCGAGCTCAAGGGCGACGTGGTACCGGGCGATGTGGTGTTCAAGTTGTACGACACCTACGGTTTCCCGATGGACCTGACTGGCGACATCGCCCGTGAGCGCAGCCTGACGATCGATGAAGCAGGTTTCGAGCGCGAGATGGAAGCCCAGCGCGTGCGCGCGCGTTCCGCCAGCTCGTTCGGCATGGACTACAACAGCCTGGTCAAGGTTGATGTGGCCACCGAGTTCACCGGCTACACAGCCACCAGCGGTTCGGCCAACGTTGTGGCTCTCTATAAAGACGGGCAATCGGTCGACGTGTTGAGCGAAGGTGAAGAGGGCGTGGTGGTTCTTGACCAGACGCCGTTCTACGCCGAGTCGGGCGGCCAGATTGGTGATTGCGGGTTCTTGATGACCAGCACGCAGGCCGGTGTTGCGCGCTTCGATGTGCGCGATACCACCAAGACCGGTGGCGCGTTCCTGCACCACGGTGTGTTGGCTTCGGGCAGCTTGACCGTCGGTGCGCCGGTGCAGGCTCAGGTCGATGCAGACGTGCGTCATGCCACTTCGCTGAACCACTCCGCGACGCACTTGCTTCACGCCGCTCTGCGCCAGGTACTGGGCGAGCACGTGCAGCAGAAAGGTTCGTTGGTTGACAGTCAGCGCCTGCGCTTTGACTTCAGCCACTTCGAAGCGATCAAGCCAGAGCAGTTGAAAGCCCTGGAAGACATCGTCAACCACGAAGTGCGTAGCAACACCGAGGTCGAGACCGAAGAAACCGATATCGAAACCGCCAAGCAAAAAGGCGCCATGGCGCTGTTTGGCGAGAAATACGGCGACAGCGTGCGCGTGCTGAGCATGGGCGGTGATTTCTCCGTCGAGCTGTGCGGCGGTATCCACGCCAATCGCACGGGCGACATCGGCCTGCTGAAAATCATCAGCGAAGGCGGTGTGGCCTCTGGCGTTCGTCGTATTGAGGCGGTCACTGGTGCTGCGGCGCTGGCGTATCTGAACGCCGCTGATGAACAACTCAAGGAAGCCGCGAGCCTGGTCAAAGGCAGTCGCGACAACCTGATCGAAAAACTGTTGTCTGTGCTTGAGCGCAACCGTCTGCTGGAGAAACAGCTCGAGCAGTTGCAGGCCAAGGCCGCGAGCGCTGCCGGTGATGACTTGTCGGCGCAGGCGTTGGACGTCAAGGGTGTGAAGGTGCTGGCCGTGCGTCTGGACGGTCAGGATGGCAAGGCGTTGTTGGCCTTGGTCGATCAGTTGAAGAACAAACTCGGCCGCGCAGTGATCCTGCTCGGCAGTGTGCATGAGGAAAAGGTCGTTCTGGTTGCAGGCGTGACCAAAGACCTGACTGGCCAACTCAAAGCCGGTGATTTGATGAAGCAAGCCGCTGCGGCAGTGGGCGGGAAGGGCGGCGGTCGTCCGGACATGGCGCAAGGCGGCGGTATCGACGCCAGCGCGCTGGATGCCGCACTGGCCCTGACCGTACCGTTTGTAGAGCAGGGTATCTAAGGCTCCAAGCCGGGCCCGTCGTCTAGTGGCGGGCTTCGGACCTGCGTAGTTTGAATGATTAATGGGGGCCCTTCATGGGCTGAGGCGGCTTTGAAATGGCTTTGATCGTACAGAAGTTTGGAGGCACCTCGGTCGGCACTGTCGAGAGAATCGAGCAGGTCGCTGACAAGGTTAAGAAATTCCGCGAAGCCGGTGATGACCTGGTGGTTGTGCTGTCCGCGATGAGTGGCGAAACCAATCGCCTGATCGATCTGGCCAGGCAAATCAGTGGCGACAACCAACCGGTTCCCCGTGAACTGGATGTGATTGTCTCCACCGGTGAGCAGGTGACGATCGCACTGCTGGCCATGGCGCTGATCAAGCGCGGCGTGCCGGCGGTTTCGTACACCGGTAATCAGGTGCGGATTCTGACCGATAGCGCGCACAATAAAGCGCGCATCTTGCAGATTGATGACCAGAAGATTCGCGGTGATCTGAAGGCCGGTCGCGTGGTTGTGGTCGCCGGTTTCCAGGGCGTCGATGAGCACGGCAACATCACGACCCTCGGTCGTGGCGGCTCCGACACCACTGGCGTGGCTCTGGCCGCAGCCTTGAAGGCTGACGAGTGCCAGATCTACACCGACGTGGACGGCGTCTACACCACCGACCCGCGAGTTGTGTCTTCGGCTCAACGCCTGGACAAGATCACCTTCGAAGAGATGCTGGAAATGGCCAGCCTCGGTTCCAAGGTGCTGCAGATCCGTGCGGTCGAGTTTGCCGGCAAGTACAACGTTCCGCTGCGCGTCCTGCACAGCTTTAAGGAGGGTCCGGGTACCCTCATTACTATTGATGAAGAGGAATCCATGGAACAGCCGATCATTTCCGGCATCGCCTTCAACCGCGATGAAGCCAAGCTGACCATCCGTGGTGTGCCAGACACCCCGGGCGTAGCCTTTAAAATTCTCGGCCCGATCAGCGCCGCGAACATCGAAGTCGACATGATCGTGCAGAACGTGGCGCACGATAACACCACCGACTTCACCTTCACGGTTCACCGCAATGATTACCAGGCGGCTCAGTCGGTCCTGGAAAACACCGCGCGTGAAATCGGTGCGCGTGAAGTGGTGGGTGATACCAAGATTGCCAAGGTGTCGATCGTCGGTGTGGGCATGCGTTCTCACGCAGGTGTCGCCAGCCGCATGTTCGAAGCGCTGGCTAAAGAAAGCATCAACATCCAGATGATCTCGACGTCGGAAATCAAGGTTTCGGTCGTCATCGAAGAGAAGTACCTGGAACTGGCTGTGCGCGCTCTGCACACGGCTTTCGAACTCGACGCGGCGGCCCGACAGGGCGAGTGACGCGTTGCCCGAAGGGCGCGGTTATCCGCGCCCTTCGTTTTTTGATCGGTGCGACGGAAAACTGTTCTTTTGCTCGCGCTAGTCAATACTTAGGCATGCAGGGCTGCGACCGTTCTGGTTGTAGGTCGAGTGCCTTTTTTTTGCAGACTGTTGTCCCTGAACTGAAATGCGTGAGGAGAAAGGTATGCTGATTCTGACTCGTCGGTGCGCAGAAAGCCTGATTATTGGTGATGGCGAAATCACTGTGACCGTGCTCGGCGTCAAAGGAAATCAAGTGCGCATTGGTGTCAACGCACCCAAAGAGGTAGCGGTTCACCGTGAGGAAATTTACCTGCGTATAAAGAAAGAGAAGGACGAAGAACCAAGCCATTAATTTTTATCGTTTTTTATGTTTGCAAACGGGGAAAAGGTTGGTTAAGATACGCCCCGTGTTGCGGAGAGGTGGCCGAGTGGCCGAAGGCGCTCCCCTGCTAAGGGAGTACACCTCAAAAGGGTGTCGGGGGTTCGAATCCCCCCTTCTCCGCCATTATTTATTTAGTACGTTGTAATCTGGCTTGTTCTGTAAGTTGTTGAAATTACTAGAAAAAGTGCTTTACAAAAAGATTCTACGGCCTATAATGCGCGGCAACAAATGCACTCGTAGCTCAGCTGGATAGAGTACTCGGCTACGAACCGAGCGGTCACAGGTTCGAATCCTGTCGAGTGCACCATTTAAGGGTTGTTTGCAGTAATGCGAGCAACTTGCTTCAACCAGGGTGGTCTGGTCTATCAAACACAAATTGCACTCGTAGCTCAGCTGGATAGAGTACTCGGCTACGAACCGAGCGGTCACAGGTTCGAATCCTGTCGAGTGCACC
>NZ_JBWKQB010000020.1:21304-118058 GCF_059418545.1 Pseudomonas sp. GW821-FHT07G10
AAAACATGAAAAGCGCCCCAAGCCTCACGGCTTGGGGCGTTTTTTTTTGTGCGCTTTTTATGAAAGGGTTTGGCATTGTGTGGGATGCCGGTAAACGCTCCTGTGCGGTGTGCCAGGCAGGCTCCACACGATTCGGCAGTGAATGCCTCGTCAACGATCTCAAACACGCTGTGAGTGCTTGTCCGGGCGCCGTAGCAGCTGCCGAGCTTGCGAGGCTGCGTTCGAGGACGAAGTCCTCGCAAAACCTGTGCGCGCGGTTTACCTGAAGAGCGTGTTGTCTGATTTACGACCGCTTCGCAGTCGAACGCAGCCTCGCAAGCTCGTCAGCTGCTACGAGAGTTAACGCTCGAATCCTGTGGAACAGGCAAAAAAAATCCGGAGCCCTTATCGGGCTCCGGATTTTTTACTCATCAAGGAGCGCTCAGCGATCCTTACTCAGGCTTTCAGAGCAGCTTGAGCTTCGGCGCCTCTTCCTTGATCGGCTCGTTCTGCGCGGTTTGTTCGTTCCAGCCGCCACCGAGGGCCTTGTACAGATTGACCTCGCTGACCAGCTGCGAAAGACGGTCAGTGATCAATGCTTGCTGCGCGCTGTACAACTGGCGCTGGGCATCGAGGAAGGTCAGGTTGCTGTCGATACCGATCCGGTAGCGACGCTCGGCCAAACGGTAGTAAGCCTGGTTGGCACTGACCAGATCACGCTGGGCCTGCAACTGTTGGTTGAAGGTCTGGCGTGCGGCCAGGCCATCGGAGACTTCCTGGAAGGCGGTCTGGATGGACTTTTCGTACTGTGCCACGGTGATGTCTTTCTGGATTTTAGAGTTATCCAGGCTCGCTTTCAGGCTGCCGGCATTGAAGATCGGCAGATTGATTTGCGGCTGGAACAACCAGGTCCCCGAACCACCTTTGAACAGACCGGACAGATCCGGGCTCAGCGTGCCGGCGTTGGCGGTCAGGCTGATGCTCGGGAAGAACGCTGCCCGTGCCGCGCCAATGTTGGCGTTGGCAGCCTTGAGCTTGTGTTCGGCTGCAAGGATGTCCGGGCGACGCTGCAACAGGTCAGAAGGCAGACCGGCGGGTACTTCACTCAGCAGGTCGCCAGCCAGCGGCTGACCGCCTGGCAGGTTGGCCGGAACCCCGGTGCCCAGCAACAGCGCCAGGCTGTTTTCGTCCTGTGCTACCAGGCGGGTATAACGCGCCAATTGCACTCGTGCGTTCTCTACGGAGGTCTGCGACTGGCTCAGGTCGAGGGCCGAGGCCACACCGACTTCGTTGCTGCGCGCAGTAAGTCTGTAGCTCTCCTCGTATGTACCCAGGGTGGTCTCGGTCAGCTTCAGCAGTTCCTTGTCGGCTTGCCAGGTCAGGTAGGCGTTGGCCACGCTGGCCACCAGGCTGATCTGAGTACTGCGACGGGCCTCTTCACTGGAGAAATAGGTTTGCAAGGCTTGTTCGCTCAAGCTGCGAACGCGTCCAAACAAATCCAGCTCATAGGCGCTGACGCCCAGAGTCGCCGAATACTGGCTGGTGATGTGTTCTGCGCCGGTTTGCGACAGGCGCGCCGGAGTACGTTGACGGCTACCGCTGCCGGTCGCCGAGACGGCCGGGAACAAGTCGGCGCGCTGGATGCGGTATTGAGCCGCAAAGGCGTCGATGTTCAGGGCCGCAACGCGCAGATCGCGGTTGTTCACCAGTGCGGTCTGAATAAGCTGTTGCAGTGCCGGGTCATGGAAAAACTGCCGCCAGCCTTGTTCAGCGGCCGCCACGTTGGCGGCCTCCGTAGGGCTGTAGGCTGGACCTTGCGGCCATTGCGCCGCGACCGGTGCTTCTGGCTGCTGATAATCGGGTATCAGCGAGCAACCACCGAGCACGAACGCGGTAATTGCCAGGGAAAGTAGCGACTTGCTCATTGGCTAGCCTCGGTTTGAGTTTCAATGGTGTCCAGTTCGTCCACGTTTTCTCTGCGGCCTAAGGAGGACACTGTGACGAAGAACAACGGCACCCAGAAGATCGCCAGAACAGTGGCGGTGATCATGCCGCCAATTACCCCGGTACCGATTGCATGCTGGCTGCCCGAACCTGCGCCTGTGGAGATTGCCAGTGGTACCACGCCGAGCACGAATGCCAGCGAAGTCATGATGATCGGCCGCAGACGCATCCGGCAGGCTTCAATGGCCGCATCGGTCAGACTACGTCCCTGATGATGCAATTCCTTGGCAAACTCGACGATCAGAATGGCGTTTTTCGATGCCAGGCCGATGGTCGTCAACAAGCCCACCTGGAAGTACACGTCGTTGGACAGGCCACGCAAGCTCGTGGCGAGCAGGGCACCGATAATCCCCAGCGGAACCACCAGCATGACCGCGATCGGAATCGACCAGCTTTCGTACAGTGCTGCCAGGCAGAGGAAGACCATCAGCAGAGACAGCGCATACAGCGCCGGCGCCTGCGAGCCGGACAGACGCTCCTCGTAGGACAGGCCAGTCCAGGAAATACCGACACCGGCCGGCAGCTTCTTGGCCAGGGCTTCGACTTCGGCCATGGCTTCACCAGTACTGTAGCCGGGCGCCGGGGCACCGAGGATTTCCATGGCTTCGACGCCGTTGTAACGGGCCAGCTTTGGCGAGCCGTAGATCCATTCACCCTTGGCAAAGGCCGAGAACGGGACCATGGTGCCGGCGCTGTTGCGCACATACCATTTCTTCAGGTCTTCGGGGCTCATGCGGGCACCGGGCTGACCCTGGATGTAGACCTTCTTCACCCGACCGCGGTCGATGAAGTCGTTGACATAACTACTGCCCAGTCCGATCGACAGGGTGCTGTTGATGTCTGACAGCGTCACGCCCAAGGCGCTGGCGCGTTCATCGTCGATGGTCAGTTGGTACTGCGGTTCATCGTTCAGGCCGTTCGGGCGCACCTGCGACAGTACCTTGCTTTGCGCTGCCATACCCAGGAACTGGTTACGTGCAGCCATCAGTTTGTCGTGACCGATACCGGCGCGATCCTGCAAGAACACGTCGAAACCGGTGGCGTTACCCAGCTCCAATACTGCCGGTGGCGCGAAGGCAAACACCATCGCGTCACGGAAGGTGAAGAAGTGCTGCTGAGCCCGGGCAGCCAGCTTGAACACGCTGTTTTCCGCAGAGCGTTCGCCCCATGGCTTGAGCATGATGAATGCCATACCCGAGCTCTGGCCACGGCCGGCGAAGTTGAAGCCAGTCACGGTAAACACCGAGTTGACTGCGTCGCCTTCACCGCCTTGCGCGCTTGGGCGCAGCAGGAATTCGCGCATCTCGTCGACCACCACCTGAGTTCGTCCGGAACTGGAGCCGGCCGGGGTCTGCACCTGAGCGAAAAGTACGCCCTGGTCTTCTTCCGGCAGGAACGCAGTAGGGATACGGGCGAACAACCAGACCATACCGATCACGATGATCACGTAAGCCAGCAGATACGGAGCCTTGTTTCTGAGGATGTTGCCGACACCGCGCTCGTAGCTTTTAACGCTACGGTCGAAGTTGCGGTTGAACCAGCCGAAGAAACCACGCTTAGGTGCGCCGTGCTCACCTTTTGGAATGGCCTTGAGCATGGTTGCGCACAGCGCCGGGGTGAAGATCAGGGCGACCATTACCGACAGCGCCATGGCTGAAACGATAGTGATCGAGAACTGTTTGTAGATCACCCCGGTCGAGCCACTGAAGAACGCCATGGGCAGCAGTACTGCCGATAGCACCAGCGCAATACCGACCAGTGCGCCCTGGATCTGCCCCATGGACTTCTTGGTGGCTTCCTTGGGCGACAGTCCTTCCTCGCTCATTACCCGCTCGACGTTTTCCACCACGACGATGGCGTCGTCCACCAGCAAGCCGATGGCCAACACCATACCGAACATGGTCAGGGTGTTGATGCTGAAACCAAAGGCCGCGAGGATCCCGAAGGTACCCAGCAACACAACCGGCACAGTCATCGTGGTGATAACGGTAGCGCGGAAGTTCTGCAGGAACAGGAACATCACCAGGAACACCAGCACGATCGCTTCGACCAGGGTTTCAACCACACCCTTGATCGACTCGGTCACCACTGGAGTGGTGTCGTACGGGAACACCACTTTCATCCCTTCAGGGAAGAAGGGTTCCAGGTCGCTGATGGTCTTGCGCAAGGCCTTTGCGGTGTCGAGAGCGTTGGCACCGTTGGCCAGCTTGACCGCCAGACCGGAGGCCGGCCTGCCGTTGAACTGGGCGCTGATGCTGTAGTTCTCACCACCAAGGCCGACATCGGCCACGTCACCCAGACGCACTTGCGAGCCGTCTTTGTTGACCTTCAGCAAGATGGATTTGAACTGCTCGGCCGTTTGCAGGCGAGTCTTGCCGATAATGGTTGCGTTCAGTTGCTGGCCAGAAACGGCTGGCAAGCCACCGAGTTGCCCGGACGACACCTGGACGTTCTGCGCAGCGATAGCGGTCTTCACGTCCACCGGCGTCATGTTGAAGTTGTTCAGCTTGGCCGGGTCTAGCCAGATACGCATCGCGTACTGGGCACCGAACACCTGGAAGTCACCGACACCCGCGGTCCGGGAGATCGGGTCCTGCATGTTGGAGACGATGTAGTTGGACAAGTCGTCCTTGGACATGCTGCCGTCTTGCGAGACCACACCGATGACCAGCAGGAAGTTCTTCACTGCCTTGGTGACACGGATACCCTGCTGCTGCACTTCTTGCGGCAGCAGCGGAGTGGCCAGGTTCAGTTTGTTCTGGACCTGAACCTGCGCGGTATCGGAGTTGGTGCCCTGTTCGAAGGTCGCGGTAATGGTCATGCTGCCGTCGGAGTTACTTTCCGAAGACACATAACGCAGGTTGTCGATACCGTTGAGCTGCTGCTCAATGACCTGAACCACGGTGTCCTGCACGGTTTGTGCAGAAGCGCCTGGGTAGGCAACGGAGATGGCGATCGCCGGTGGCGCGATGCTCGGGTACTGGTTGATCGGCAATTTGAGGATCGATAGAGCCCCGACCAACATGATCACCAGGGCAATTACCCAGGCGAAAATCGGACGGTCGATAAAAAATTTCGACATGGTTTACTCCCCTTTGCCGCCTGCAGCTTTGTTTGTTGCCTGCGCAGTGGTCGGGTTTTTCGCCGCAACGTTGGTCGCTTCGCTGGCCTTGACCTCAACGCCAGGTTTGACGAATTGCAGGCCTTCGGTAATCAGCCGATCACCCGCCTTCAAGCCATCCTCGATCAGCCATTGACTACCGACTGTCCGACTGGCCTTGAGCTGACGCAGCTCGACTTTGTTGTCCGGGCCAACCACCAGAGCGGTGGGAGTGCCTTTCAGGTCGCGGGTCACGCCTTGTTGCGGAGCGAGAATCGCCGCAGCGTTCACGCCAGTCTGCAACTGCGCATGGACAAACATGCCCGGCAGCAGAGTGTGGTCGGGGTTCGGGAATACCGCGCGCAGGGTCACGGAACCGGTTGTTTCGTCGACCGAGACTTCGGAGAACTCCAGTTTGCCTTCCGGTTTGTATTGGCTGCCGTCTTCCAGGGTCAGCTTGACCATGGCCGCATTCTCGCCGGCCTTTTGCAGGCGACCGCTTTCCAGTTCGCGGCGCAGCTCAAGCAACTCGACCGACGACTGAGTGACGTCGACGTAGATCGGGTCGAGTTGCTGAATCACCGCCATGGCGGTGGTCTGGCCGCTGTTGACCAGTGCACCTTCGGTGACCGAAGAGCGGCCGATACGGCCGGAGAGTGGCGCTAGCACTTTGGTGTAACGCAGGTTGATCTGTGCGTTTTGCAGACTTGCTTCCGATTGCAAACGATTGGCCACGGCAGTGTCGTATTCCTGACGGCTTACGGCTTGCTCGCTGACCAGTTGTTTGTAGCGATCAGAAATCGACTTGGTCGACTGCAGGTTCGCTTCGGCGCTTTTCTGGGTGGCTTCATAGACCGACGGATCGATTTGGTACAGCTGTTGGCCGGCTTTGACGTCGCCGCCTTCCTTGAACAGACGCTTGAGAATGATGCCGTTGACCTGAGGGCGGACTTCCGCCATGCGGTAGGCCGTGGTACGGCCAGGAAGTTCGGAGGTCAGGGTGAATGCCTGGGGTTGAAGGGTCACTACGCCGACCTGAGGGACTTGTGGGGCAGGTGCCGCCTCTTCCTTTTTGCATCCGCCAAGCAGCGATGCCAAGGCGACGGCAGTGACCAGAGCGGTAACAACTGGCTTGAATTGCATGAAAATCCTCGGGTCAGGCGCGCGAAATGCGCACAAGAAAAGTGGAAAGGTAAAAAATGTGCGCTGGGTAGATAAGTAGCTTGCTAATCAATATACTTACGTTCATGGTTGTTTGTAAATACCGGGGCGTGTACCCGGGCTGTTACAAGGCACGAATTGTAGGTTGGGGAAGGCATGACAATCGCCGCCCGCCATTAAGCTCAGATTAAGGTCCGGTGCCGTCTGAGGCACCCTGATTGAGGTTGTACTGCCATGGTCCGTCGTACCAAAGAGGAAGCTCAGGAAACCCGTAGCCAGATACTCGAAGCGGCAGAGAAAGCCTTTTATGAGCGTGGTGTTGCGCGTACCACGCTGGCGGATATCGCGGCGCTGGCTGGCGTCACGCGCGGGGCCATTTATTGGCATTTCAGTAACAAGGCGGATCTGCTTCAGGCCATGCTCGACACCTTGCATGAGCCGTTGGATGAGATGGCCAAGGCCAGTGAAAATGAAGAGGAGCTCGACCCGTTGGGTTGCATGCGCAAGCTGCTGATTCATTTGTTTCATCAAGTTGCCCTGGACTCGAAGACCCGACGCATTAATGAGATTCTGTTTCATAAGTGCGAATTCACCGATGAAATGTGCGATCTGCGTCAGCAGCGCCGCGTCGCCAGCCTGGATTGCAATGTGCGTATCGGCCTGGCGTTGCGTAATGCGGTGAATCGTGGGCAGCTTCCCGAGAATCTGGATACCGCCCGCGCAGCGATCAGCATGCATGCATTCATCAACGGCATCCTTTACAAGTGGCTTCTGGCTCCTGACGGTTTTGAACTGCACACAGAAGCCGAGCGTTGGGTCGATACCGGGTTGGACATGCTGCGCTGGAGTCCGAGCTTGCGCAATTAAGACAAAATGCGTAATTGAGACCAGTTGTGTCAACACCTAAGGCGAGCGAAGATCGATCCTGCGTTTGCCTTGTTTCGATGGGGTGCTTTTATATACGTGCTGGTTATATCTTGATAGATAGCGAGCTACGTATTTTGTAGGAAAATTGTGCGAGTGTGTGAATGAGTGTAAACGCCCCGTTGTTCAAAGGAGCTGAGCAGCCGATCAGAGGCATCGCACTGATTTGCCTGGCGGTTTTGCTGTTTGCAAGTCACGACTCGCTGGCCAAGTACTTGTCGGTGTTTTACCCCATCGTCATGGTGGTGTGGGCACGTTATGTGGTGCACACGCTGTTGATGCTGGTGATCTTCGTGCCGCGCACTGGTTTTTCGGCAGTGGTGCGCACCAAACGCCCGGGTTTGCAGTTGCTCCGCGCCCTGTGCCTGATTGGCACCAGCCTGTTCTTCACCACAGGTTTGCGCTATATCCCGTTGGCGGAAGCCACTTCGGTCAACTTTCTCGCGCCTTTATTGGTTACCGCATTGTCCGTCCCGTTGCTGGGTGAGCAGGTCTCGCGCAGCCAATGGCTGGCGGTGCTGGCCGGTTTTGTCGGGGTGCTGATCGTGGTGCGGCCGGGCGGGGCACTGTTCACGCCGGCGATTTTCCTGCCGCTGTGCTCGGCGCTGTGTTTTGGCTTCTATCAACTGCTGACCCGCAAACTCAGCGGCATCGACAGCCCGACTACCAGCAACTTCCTTACCGGTATTCTCAACTCGTTGATCATGAGCGCGCTGCTGCCATTTTTCTGGAGCACGCCAACGCTGGTTCACGCTCTGTTCATGATCGGTCTGGGGACCTGCGGCATGCTTGGCCATATGTTGCTGACCCAGGCCTTTCGCCATGCGGCCCCGGCGATGCTCGCGCCGTTCAGCTACGGGCAGATTCTGTTTGCCGGAATGTATGGCTACCTGATCTTTGACCATACGCCGGACATCTTCGGCATCATCGGGATTGCAGTGATTTGCCTGAGCGGTCTTGCCGTGGCCTGGGGGCAGCGCAAGGGCTAAGCTGACGAGGCAGCCGAATCGGGGGAGGGGTGGTCGCTGATGGTCCTGGCTCCTCCCGACCAGAGCAAACAGGCCGCGTCCGCATGCCTGCGGGTCGTGGTGAATTCGAGGAAAAACCTGTGAACAAGATTTACTCGAGTGCAGAATCCGCCCTGCAAGGTCTCGTCGAAGACGGCATGACCCTTGCGGTAGGTGGTTTTGGGTTGTGCGGTATCCCTGAAGCCTTGATCGCCGCCTTGCGTGACACCGGCAAGAGCGGGCTGACGGTGATCAGCAACAACGCCGGGGTCGATGGTTTCGGATTGGGTCAACTGCTGACCACCCGGCAGATCCGCAAGATGATTTCCTCGTACGTCGGCGAGAACAAAGAGTTCGAGCGGCAGTACCTGGCCGGCGAGCTGGAACTGGAGTTCACCCCGCAAGGGACTCTGGCGGAAAAGCTCCGCGCTGGTGGTGCGGGCATACCGGCGTTTTTCACCAAGACCGGTTATGGCACTCTGGTGGCCGAAGGCAAGGAAACCCGTGAGTTCGATGGCGAGTGGTACGTGATGGAGCGTTCGCTGCGTGCCGACCTGGCGTTGGTCAAAGCCTGGAAGGCCGACAAGTCGGGCAATCTGCTGTTCAACAAGACCGCCCGCAATTTCAACCCGCTGGCCGCCATGGCGGCGAAAGTCTGTGTTGTCGAAGTGGAAGAGATTGTTGAGACAGGCGAACTGGATGCCGACCAGATCCACTTGCCGGGGATCTACGTGCAGCGTCTGGTGCTCAACGCCACCCCTGAAAAACGCATCGAACAACGCACTGTGCGGAGCGCCTGATCATGGCCTGGACTCGTGAAGAAATGGCGCAGCGCGCCGCTCAAGAATTGCAGGACGGTTTCTACGTGAACCTCGGTATCGGTTTGCCGACGCTGGTGGCCAACTATATTCCCGAAGGCATGGACGTCTGGCTGCAGAGCGAAAACGGTTTGCTCGGCATCGGTCCGTTTCCGCTTGAAGATGAAGTCGATCCTGACCTGATCAATGCCGGCAAGCAGACCATCACCACCTTGCCTGGCAGCAGCTTTTTCAACAGTGCCGACTCCTTCGCGATGATCCGTGGCGGCCACATCAATCTGTCGATTCTCGGTGCCATGCAGGTGTCGGAACACGGTGATCTGGCCAACTGGATGATCCCTGGCAAAATGGTCAAAGGCATGGGCGGCGCCATGGACCTGGTGGCTGGGGTCAAGCGCGTGGTGATATTGATGGAGCACACCGCCAAGGGCGGTAGCCACAAACTGCTCAAACGCTGCGACTTGCCGCTGACCGGCGTCGGGGTGGTGGACCGGATCATTACTGATCTGGCGGTGCTGGATGTGACCGGGCAGGGCCTGAAACTGGTGGAGCTGGCGGCGGGTGTGAGCCTGGAAGAACTGCAAGCGGCGACCGGGTGCCCGATCAGCGCTTGATCGACGGCTCTTTGTAGGAGCCTGGCTTGCCAGCGATGAACGATAACGCGGTAGGTCAGGCAGACCGCATTGCTCCCTTCGCGGGCAAGCCTCGCTCCTACAGGGGGGGGCGAGTACATTCCAGGCAAATTGCTTTGCCAACAAAAAGCCCCGGCTCTTTCGAGTCGGGGCTTTTTGCGTTTGGGGGGCTGCTCTCCCCTTTCCCGGAATGTGCCTGCAAAAAGACCGGTAGCGGCTGAAATGATCGTTCCCACGCTCCGCGTGGGAATGCAGCCCGGGACGCTCCGCGTCCCAACAGCGGACGCAGAGCGTGGGAACGATCATAGGGGGCGGCCTTCATAGACCGCTCCCTATGCCGATTAAGGCGCTTTGTTTACAGCACTGGGTAGTCGATGTAGCCGACCGGGCCTTTGCCGTAGAAGGTTTCAGGATGCGCCTGGTTCAGTTCGGCATCGGCTTTCAGGCGCGCTGGCAGGTCCGGGTTGGCGATGAACGGTACGCCGAAGGCGATCGCATCGGCCTTGCCGCTGGCCAGCCAGGCATTGGCGCTGTCTTTGGTGAAGCGTTCGTTGGCGATGTATGGGCCGCCGAACGCTTCTTTGAGCTGCGGGCCGAGGCTGTCGACGCCTTCTTTCTCGCGCGAGCAGATGAAGGCGATGCCACGTTTGCCCAGTTCCCGAGCGACGTAGCTGAAGGTCTCTGACGGGTTTTCGTCGCCCATGTCGTGGGAGTCGGCCCGTGGCGCCAGGTGCATGCCGACGCGGCCAGCGCCCCATACTTCGATTACTGCGTCAGTCACTTCGAGCATCAGCCGTGCACGGTTTTCCAGCGAGCCACCGTAGTTGTCGGTGCGCTGGTTGGTGCTGCTTTGCAGGAATTGATCGAGCAGATAACCGTTGGCACCGTGGATTTCCACACCGTCGAAACCGGCGGCTTTGGCGTTCTCGGCGCCCACGCGGTAGGCGTCGACGATGTCGGCGATTTCAGCGGTTTCCAGTGCGCGTGGCGTCGGGTAGTCGGACAGCGGACGAACCAGGCTGACATGGCCTTTGGGCTGAATGGCGCTCGGGGCGACCGGTGTTTCGCCATTCAGGTAAGAGGGGTGGGAAACTCGCCCGACGTGCCACAGCTGCAGGAAAATCCGCCCGCCAGCGCCGTGAATGGCCTTGGTCACGTTGCTCCAGCCGCGCACTTGATCGTTGGACCAGATGCCCGGGGTGTCAGGGTAGCCGACGCCCATTGGCGTGACCGAAGTGGCCTCGCTGAGGATCAAGCCGGCGGAGGCGCGCTGAACATAGTATTCAGCCATCAGCGCGTTCGGCACACGGCCTTCATCGGCCCGGCAGCGAGTCAGCGGTGCCATGATGATGCGGTTCGGCAGTTCGAGGTCGCCGAGTTTGATTGGATCGAAAATAGTTGCCATGGATACAACCCTCTTAATGATCAGTTGGTAGCTGGGGCCAGCTCGGCATTGCCGCTCTGACGAAAAGTAATCAGGGTCACCAGCAGTGCGAGGACCGCCAGCGCAGCAGCGGCCAAGGGCACGCTGGTCAGGCCGAAACCGTGGGCAATGACGCTGCCGCCGACCCAGGCGCCGAGGGCGTTGCCGATGTTGAAGGCGCCAATATTGAGGGTCGACACCAGGTTCGGTGCGGCCTTGCCGAAGGTCACTACGTTCACTTGCAGGGCCGGAACGGCGGCGAACGAGGCGCAGGCCCAGAAGAACAGGGTGATTTCGGTCGGGATCAGCGCGACGCTGGTCCAGCTCAACACGCTCGAGACCACCGCCATCGAGATGAAGACCCTGATCAGCGTGGCCGCCAGGCGTTTGTCCGCCAGCTTGCCGCCGATGATGTTACCCACGGTCAACCCGAGACCAATCAACAGCAGGGTCCAGGTCACGCCCTTGGGCGAAACACCGGTGACGTCACCCAACAGCGGTGCAACGTAGGTGAAGAGGGTGAACATCGACGCCGCAAACAGCGCGGTCATGCTCAGCGACAACCAGATCCCGGCACCTTTCAGGGCGGCCAGCTCCGAGCGCATATCGAGTTTTTCTTCATCGCGTCTGGCTGGCAGGAAACGGATCAGGCCGATCAGCGCGATCACACCGATAACCGTCACTGCCCAGAAGGTCGAACGCCAGCCGGCTTCCTGACCCAGAGCAGTGCCCAGCGGTACGCCCAACACATTGGCCAGGGTCAGGCCGGTGAACATCAAGGCCACGGCCGAGGCGCGTTTGTTGGCGGGTACCAGGCCGGCAGCCACCACCGAACCGATGCCGAAGAAGGCTCCGTGACACAGGGCCGTCACGACCCGGGCGAACATCAGCACGTTGTAGTCACTGGCCAGGGCACAGAGCAGGTTGCCGACGATGAAGATGCCCATCAACGCTACCAGTGCGGCCTTGCGTGGCAGTTTGGCGGTGGCCAGCGCCATGAACGGCGCACCGATGGCCACGCCCAGGGCGTAGCCGGTCACCAGCCAGCCGGCGCCGGGAATCGACACCCCGAGGTCGGCCGCCACATCGGGCAGCAAGCCCATGATGACGAACTCGGTGGTGCCGATGGCGAAGGCACTCAGGGCCAGGATGAGTAGCGAGAGGGGCATGTTTAATCCTTTTAAAAGTGCCGGGTCAGAGCTCTTTGCTGATGGTGCGCAGGAATTCCTGAATCACATCCTCGTTGCGTTTGAAGAAGTGCCACTGACCGGCCTTCTGGCTGGTGATCAGCCCCGCACGCTGCAAGGTCGCCAAGTGAGCGGACACGGTCGACTGCGACAGGCCGCAGCGTTGATCGATTTGTCCGGCACAGATGCCGTACTCGTGATGGTGGATTTGATCGGGGAACTGAGCTTTCGGGTCTTTCAGCCAGTTGAGAATGTCTCGCCGTACTGGGTGCGCCAGGGCTTTTATTATTTCGTCGAGGTCGATGGTCATGGCAGTGCTCGGGGTGGGTAAAACGTTATATCGCGATGGAGCGAACTTTAAATCGTTATTTCGCGATATACAAATATGACTTTGGTCTGAGATCAGCGTAAATCGATATATCGGGTTATAACGATATCGGCGCCTGGTGCTAAGCTGCGCTCTATGAACTATCTCGCACACCTACACCTTGGCGGTCAGCGCCCGGGTCAACTGCTCGGCAGCCTGTATGGCGATTTCGTCAAAGGCCGGCTGCAAGGGCAGTTCGATCCGGATATCGAGGCGGCCATTGCGCTGCATCGGCATATCGATATGTTCACCGATCGCCACCCGCTGGTCGGCCAGTCGCTATCGCGGTTTTCGCTGACGCGGCGGCGTTACGCTGGAATCGTGCTGGACGTGTTCTTCGACCATTGCCTGGCGCGGGACTGGCAGCTGTATACCGACCGTCCGCTGGACAGTTTCACTGCAGACGTTTATCGGGTGCTGGCCGCTGAACCCCGGTTGCCGGGGCGCCTGGCGGATATTGCGCCGCACATGGTGGCCCATGACTGGCTGGGTTCGTATCGTGATTTTGCGGTGCTGGAGCAAGTGCTCCGGGGTATCTCGCGGCGCTTGTCGCGCCCCGAGGAACTGGCTGGCGCCATGCAGGAACTGGAAAAGTTGTATGAGCCGTTGAGTGAGGATTTTCGGGTGTTCTATCCAGAGTTGCAGGCGTTCTCACAAGAACAATTGCGAATACATTCTTGAACGCAGCGATGATCTAGTGTGGGAAGGGGCGGGCGACGTTCGTTTGCTCGCGATGCGGACACCTCGGTTGGGCTGATACACCGTGGCGATCCCATCGCGAGCAAGCTCGGTTCCTACAGACGCGGGGGTCAGGCAGCGATCAGGTCACCGGTACGGCGCGGTTCTGCAGGTTGAGCGACCTCACCAAACAATGCTTTTTGCACCGCTTGCTGCGCCTGAAAGGCCAATGCCGCACGTTCCTGACCGTGACAGGCAATCGGTTTGAGCAGGTGGATTTCCACCTCGCCCTGATCATTGGCAAACAAGCGCATCAGGTGTGACAGCAGGTCATCGTCGCCAATGAAGGGTGCCAATGGATCGATCTGTCCATCACGTAAATACCGAATGGCCACCGGTTGCAAGGCCACGTCGGCGTCGATGGCGGCAGACAGCAAGCGGCCATGGAAGGTGCGCAGCGAACGGCCGTCGGTGGTGGTGCCTTCCGGGAATATCAGCAGCGGATGTTCTTGCTCCAGATGACGGCTCATCTGTTTGCGGATCAACTGGCTGTCGCCCGAGCCGCGACGGATAAACAGACTGCCAGCCTTCGCCGCCAACCAGCCGGCGACCGGCCAGGTACGCACTTCAGCCTTGGACAGAAAGGACAGCGGAGTCAGCATGCCGAGCAACGGAATGTCGGTCCATGACACATGGTTGCTGACCCATAGCATTGGTTGCTGCGGCAGTTCCCCCTGAACGGTCACACGGAAGGGCAGGGCATTACTCAGCCGCGCCATGAAAAACCGTGACCAGCGCTGACGCCGGACCATGGAGTTGGCGATGCCCATGCGCTCGAAAAAGCCGAACAGGCTGGCCATGCTCAAACCTAGCGCGACCACCAGCAACACCCGCGCAATCCGTGCGTACACCCGCAACCGGCTCATCAGACTGCCGCCTTGAAGTGCCGTGCGTAACGCGGGCACAACTCGTCACGCTTGAGCAGGATGAATACGTCAGCGACCTGGAAGTCTTCGTCCCAGCAGGGTTCGCCGCAGATTTTCGCCCCAAGGCGCATGTAAGCCTTGAGCAGTGGCGGCATTTCGGCGATTACGTTGGACGGGATGTCGAGGGGCGGCAGCGGTTTCTTCGGTTCGGCGCGCAAGTGTTCGGTGCTCAGGTAGCGTTCGCGCAGCCGTTGCATGATCGCCTGGGCCTGAATCCCGCCGTCCTGCATCGGGATGCTGGCGCAACCCATCAGGTAGCTGTAACCGCCCTGGTTGAGCACTTCGGCCAGTTCGCCCCAGAGCACGGCGATGGTACCGCCGTTGCGATACGCCGGATCAACGCAGGTGCGGCCGATTTCCAGGATCGGGCCTTTGAGGTGCACCAGGCCGTGCAGGCTGAATTCTTCTTCGCTGTAGAAGCGCCCCAGACTGCTGGCGGCCTGATGGTCGAGCAAGCGAGTGGTGGCAACCAGACGGCCGGTGTTCAGGTCACGTACACCGATGTGGGCGCAGTGAACATCATAGTCATCCATGTCCAGACCGAACTCGGCTCCTTTTAACCTGGCGTTGAATTCGCCGCTGAAAACGTTAAAGCGCAAGGCCTGGGCTTCCTGCAATGCCTCGGTACCGATCAGGCGTTCGGCTTGCAGGCGGCGTTCATTGCCGGTGTCGCTGATGCGGGCGATCTGAGTCATTGCGAATCTCCTTACGGGCTACTGACCCATCTTGGGTTGCAGCCGATCGACTTTGTTGTGCAAAGTCAGGCTATGTAGCCCCGGTGTCATCGCCATGAAGCTTTGGTGATGCTTGTATGACAGCCCTTTGAGGAACCTCTTATGCCTTGGCAAGCCCTGTTGAGCCGCTGCACCCGGTTGCCCGCCGGTCCGGATCTGGCTGAAGGCTATGCGGCTTTGTTACACAAGTTGGGCAACGTGACGCCGTTCGAGCTGGCGGTGCGCGGTGGTCGATTGATGGCAACGCCGGGGCTGGCGTTTCTGGTGGGCTACCAGGCAGCGTTGCGCATGCTTTGGCCCAGTGCGCCGCCGAGCCTGGGTGCCTTGTGCGCGACCGAGCAGCGCAGCCTGCGACCGTCAGACATGCAGACCCGTCTCGATGGCCTGCGACTGAGCGGGCGTAAGGATTTCGTCACGGCCGGCGATGCCGCGGACTGGCTATTGATTGCCGCGCGCTGCGAAGAGCCGGATGAACCACCGCGTTTGAGTCTGGCGGTGGTTTACCCCGGAGAGCCCGGTGTACGTCTGGAAAAATTACCGGCCATCGCGTTGATGCCGGACATCAGCCACGGCCGTCTGTTTCTCGACTATGCCCAGTGCGAATTGCTCGCCGGGGACGGTTGGGACGCCTACGTCAAACCGTTCCGTACCCTGGAAGACATCTATGTGCTCAGTGCCATGAGCGCCTGGTTGTATGGCGTCGGTCACGACAGCGACTGGCCGCAGAGCCTGCAATTGCGGTTGTTGGCGCTGCTGGCCGGGTGTGCCGAAGTCAGTCGGCACAACCCGGGTTCAAATGCCGGGCATATCTTGCTGGGTGGTTTGTTCGCACAGTTTGATTCGCTCAAGCCTGAGCTGAACGAAGCGTTCAACGATGGCCCGCCGGAGTGGGCTGAGCTGTGGAACCGTGATCGGGCGCTGCTGGACCTGGCCACTGTGGCGCGGGCCAAACGGCTGGCCAAGGCGTTGGCGGGTTGAAAAGGCCCCGCTCCTCGTAGCAGCAGGCTTCGCCAGTTGCTACGGTTTTTTTTGCAGCCAAGGGTCCTCGGTATTGACCTTCAAAACTGTCATCTATCTCGACTAGGCTCAGCAGGTTCATCCCCTGAGTGCCTGCCATGCCCAAAGGCTTGATCCTGCTCCTCGCGCTGTTGCTATTTGTGAACCATCAGGCTGTTGCCGAAAACTGGCCTGCCGAACAATGGTCCCAAGGCCCTCAGGTCACCGGTCCGGCGCTTAAAGCCCTGGAGGATTACGCCTTTGAGACTCGCGACGACACTACCCATAAAGGCATCCGCACCGATGCCTTGCTGGTAATCCGCGACGGTCAGCTGATTTACGAACGCTATGCCGGGCCGACCACCGTCGATACGCCGCATCTCACTTGGTCCATCAGCAAAAGCCTGATGGCCACCGTGTTGGGCGTGGCTTATGGCGAGGGACGTTTTGCGTTGCAGGACCCTGCGGCGAAATTCTATCCGCCGCTGCAAAAGCATCCGGCGATTTCCATGGCCGACCTGTTGCACTGGGCGTCTGGCCTGGATTGGCAGGAAGACTATGAATACGCCCCGTTGAAGTCATCGGTGGTGGCCATGCTGTACACCCGGGGTCGCAGCGATATGGCGGCGTTCACTGCCGAACGTGCTGAGCTCAGTGCGGCTGGGCAGGTGTTTCGCTACTCCAGTGGTGACAGCAATCTGTTGTCCGCCACACTGAAAAAGCTGCTCGGCGCGAAGTATCCGGACTATCCGTGGACCGGGTTGTTCGAACCCTTGGGCATTCGCAACGCTATTTGGGAAACCGACGCCAGCGGTACTTTTGTCGCCTCATCCTATTGCTACCTCACCGCGCGTGATCTGGCACGGGTCGGTCTGTTGATGCAGCGCGACGGTCGTTGGCGCGATCGGCAGTTGTTGCCCAAGGAGTGGGTCGAGTTCAATCGCCAGCCTTTTGCACACTATCAAGCGAAGCAGGACGACGTTGTTCCCGGTGGCCAGTGGTGGCTCAATCGCGCGGTGGAGGGTGCAGGCAAACCCTGGACGGATGCTCCGGCCGATACCTTTGCCGCACTGGGCCATTGGGGGCAGGCGCTGTATGTCATCCCCAGCGAGAACCTGGTGATCGTGCGTTATGCTGATGATCGCGATGGCAGTTACCAGCACAACGAATTGCTCAAACGTGCGTTGGCCGCTTTTACCCCACAGGTGTTGCCATGAGCCGTCGCGGGTTTGTCCGGCGCAGACCGTTCAGCAGTGTGCTGATTTTGCTGGTTCTGGCGTCGCTCGGCTGGGGCTGGCAGGAACGGGAGGCATTGCAGGCGTTCCCCGACATCCTTGGCGCTTACACCGCCAAGGAGTACTGCTCCTGTCGCTATGTGATGAACAATCCGACCCAGTATTGCACTGCCTATGTGAAGCAATATTTGCCCATCAGCGGTTTTTTTGATGATGCGGCGAGCAAGCGTGTGACGGCCAGCGGCATGGGCCGAACCCACACCGCTGGCTGGATAGGCACGCGCCAGGGTTGCCGGTTGCTGCCACAGGCTGATCGGTTGCCGGGCTCATGAAAGTTTGCAAGTTCGGCGAGTATGGTTAAGGTTCAACTCAGGTTTATTTGCCCATGAGTTGTTATGCCCAACGCTTCGTTACTCAAACTGTGCACTTTGCTGCTGACGGCCTGCGCGGCCCTGCCTGCTCACGCCGACTGGTATCTGGATGGCGAGTCTTCACGACTGTCCTTTGTCACCACCAGGAACGCCCATATCTCTGAAGTTCAGCGCTTTCTGGCGCTGCACGGCAAGGTTGATGACACGGGCATGACGCAAGTACAGGTCGAGCTGGAGTCGGTCAATAGCGCGAATGCGCTACGCGATGAGCGCATGCGCAAGGATCTGTTCGAGATCAAGACATTCCCGCAGGCGCTGATCACCGCGCAAATCAATCTGCTGCCCATCAAAGACCTCGCCCCCGGTGCGCAGCTCGAACTACGGTTACCGCTGACCGTAAAGCTTCACGGCAAGGAGCAGAGCTACAACGCCGAACTGCTGGCCACAAGGCTTGATGACCGGCGTTTTCAGGTGGTCACCCTTGAGCCGCTGGTGCTCAATGCCGAAGACTTCGATTTGGCACCGGGCCTGATTACATTGCGCAAAGCTGCCGATTTGTCGGCGATCAGTCTCTCGGTGCCGGTGGGTGCGGTGCTGATTTTCGCGGCGCGCTGACATGAGCGGCGCGGTATTCCCCTGGCGCGAAGGCAATCGCTTCGAACTGCTGATCGACGGGCCGGGTTTCTTCCCGCGCATGTTGGTGGCGATTGCGCGGGCCGAGCGCCAGGTGGAGCTTGAGTTGTACCTGGTGGAGGCCGGAGCCTGCGCCGAAGCCATGGTCCAGTCGCTGGTGCAGGCGGCCGAACGTGGCGTTCGCGTGCGCTGCCTGTTCGATGACTACGGGAGTCTGGCCTTCACCTTGAGTTTGCGCAGCCGATTGATGGAGGCCGGTGTCGAGCTATGTTTCTACAATCGGTTGAGCTGGCGACACTGGGTGCGCAATTTTTACCGCGATCACCGCAAGCTGCTGTTGGTCGATCAAAGCCTGGCAGTGGTGGGTGGCACGGGTGTCACCGATGAGTTCTGGACCCCGGGCGAGGACACCAGCGAATGGCATGAGGTAATGGTGGAAATCGTCGGCCCGTTGGTGCTCGACTGGCAGATGCTGTTCGACCGTCAATGGGTCGCCAACCGTCATCGCCGGGCCTGGAAACCTGCCTCGAACTTCGGCCTGCAACGGCTGCCCCGTGTGCCGGCGATCGCTCCGGGCATGGGGCGGGTGGCTTATGCCGACGCCCGTCAGCATCGGGACATCCTGCAATCGCTGGTACGCGCCTTGAACAGCGGGCAGCGCCGCATCTGGCTGGCGACGCCGTACTTCCTGCCGACCTGGAAAGTTCGCCGCTCGTTGCGCAGAGCCGCAGCGCGCGGTATCGATGTGCGCCTGCTGCTCACCGGGCCGCGAACCGATCACCCCTCAGTGCGTTACGCCGGGCATCGCTACTACCCGCGTCTGCTCAGGGCTGGCGTGAAGATCTTCGAGTATCAGCCGTGCTTCCTGCACCTGAAAATGGTCTTGATCGACGACTGGGTGAGCATCGGTTCGTGCAACTTCGATCACTGGACTTTGCGTTTCAATCTGGAAGCCAATCTGGAGGCGCTCGATCTTGAGCTGACGCGTGCGGTGGCGGCGAGTTTTGAGGCGGACTTTGCCCAGAGCCAGGCTGTCAGCCTTGAGGCGTGGAGAAACCGGCCGTTGTGGCGACGGGTCAAACAGCGAGTTTGGGGTTGGGTGGATCGCTTGGTCGTGAATCTGCTGGATCGGCGGGGGTGACCACATGATCGTTCCCACGCGGAGCGTGGGAACGATCCAAGGCCTGTCGCGGTTTTACAACAACTCGAAACTCTGTTCTTTTACGTCCTGGGAATCCAGGCCGATCTGCACGTTGAATTTGCCTGGCTCGGCCGCGAATTTCAGCTGGGTGTTGTAGAACTTCAAGTCGTTCTCTTCGATGCTGAAGTGCACGACTTTCTCTTCGCCAGCCTTGAGCATCACTTTCTGGAAGTTCTTCAGCTCCTTGACCGGACGGATCATCGAGCCGGTGACATCCTGGATATACAGCTGCACCACGGTTTCGCCATCGCGCTTGCCGGTGTTTTTAACTTTCACACTGGCGTCGAGCTTGCCGGTCTTGTTCAAGGTAGTGGCCGACAGCGCCATATCGGACAGGCTGAAGTCGGTGTAGCTCAAACCGTAACCGAACGGGTACAGGGGGCCGGTGATGTCGTCGAAGTACTGTGAGGTGTAGTTGCCTGGCTTGCCGGGAGTGAACGGACGGCCGATGCTCAGGTGGTTGTAGTAAGTCGGGATCTGCCCCACCGAACGCGGGAAGCTGATCGGCAACTTGCCGGACGGGTTGTAGTCGCCGAACAGCACGTCGGCAATCGCATTGCCGCCCTCGGTGCCGGCGAACCAGGTTTCGAGGATCGCATCGGCCTGTTCCTTCTCATCGAGAATGGTCAGCGGGCGGCCGTTCATCAACACCAGCACCAGCGGTTTGCCGGTGGCTTTGAGGGCCTTGATCAGCTCGCGCTGGCTGGCCGGGATGTTCAGGTCGGTGCGGCTCGAAGACTCGTGGGACATGCCGCGGGACTCGCCGACCGCAGCCACAACCACATCGGCCTGCTGCGCGGCTTTGACCGCTTCATCGATCATTACCGCTGCCGAGCGCGGATCGTCGACCACTTCCGGGGCATCGAAGTTGAGGAAGTTCAGGTAACCGACGACCTTCTGGTCAGACGTGATGTTGGCGCCACGGGCGTAGATCAGCGTCGATTGATTGCCAAGCGCGCGGGTCATGCCGTCGAACAGGGTCACTGACTGGGCCGGCACGCCAGCGGCGGCCCAACTGCCCATCATGTCGATCGGCGCTTTGGCGAGCGGGCCGACCAGTGCGATTTTGGCGGTCTTTTTCAGCGGCAGGGTTTCACCCTGATTTTTCAGCAGCACCAGGCTGCGGCGGGCCACGTCGCGGGCTTCGCTGCGGTGCAGGCGGCTTTCGGCATTGGTGTCGGCCGGATCGTCTTCGGCCTTGCCGATACGCAGGTACGGGTCTTTGAACAGGCCCATGTCGTACTTGGCGGCCAACACTTCACGCACCGCGTTATCGATATCGCTCTGGGCAATCTCTCCGGACTTCAGCAGCCCCGGCAGTTCCTGGCCATACAACGTGTCGTTCATGCTCATGTCGATGCCGGCCTTGATCGCCAGCTTCGCGGCTTGGCGACCGTCGCGGGCGACGCCATGTTTGATCAGCTCGAAAATCGCCCCGTGGTCGCTGACCGCCAGGCCCTTGAAGCCCCACTCTTTGCGCAACAGGTCCTGCATCAGCCACATATTGGCGGTGGCGGGGACGCCGTTGATCGAGTTCAGGGCGACCATCACTCCGCCGGCGCCGGCATCGATGGCCGCGCGGTAGGGTGGCAGGTAGTCCTGGTACATCTTGACCGGGCTCATGTCCACGGTGTTGTAGTCGCGACCGCCCTCGACCGCGCCGTACAAGGCAAAGTGTTTGACGCTGGCCATGATGCTGTCCGCTGCGCTCGGGCTAGCGCCCTGGAAGGCCTTGACCATGACTTTGGCAATGCGCGACACCAGGTAGGTGTCTTCACCGAAACCTTCTGAGGTGCGGCCCCAGCGTGGGTCGCGGGAGATGTCGACCATCGGCGCGAAGGTAATGTCGAGACTGTCGGCACTGGCTTCTTTGGCGGCGATGCGCCCGCTCAGGCCAATCGCGTCCATGTCCCAGCTCGAGGCCAGGGCCAGGCTGATCGGGAAGATCGTCCGGTGACCGTGGATCACGTCATAGGCGAAGAACATCGGGATCTTCAGCCGGCTGCGCATCGCCGCGTCCTGCATCGGACGGTTTTCCGGACGGGTAATCGAGTTGAACGTGCCGCCGATGCGCCCGGCAGCGATTTCCTTGCGGATCATCTCGCGGGGCATTTCCGGGCCGATGCTGATCAGGCGCAACTGGCCGATCTTTTCATCGAGGGTCATTTGCTTCATCAGGTTGGCGATGAAGGCGTCCTTGTTCTCAATGGGTGCGGGATTTGTGTCGGCCAATACAGAGTGACTGGCCAGACTGATAACAAGGCCCAGCAAACACAACTTCTTCATGAATATTATTCTCGCTGGCTTATAAGCAGTCGCAGTTGAAACGCGCTGGATAGCCAAAATTTAGGGAGCGACTATTGTTGTTCGGATAAATGCAGCACACTTCTGAACGCTTTTTCGCGCAGGGCATCTTTTAGCTGATTGGCTCGATGCAATCCAGTGGTGGCAGTAGATTATGCCCCAAGAGCTCGATGTAAAGGGTCGCTAGTTCCATTCCATAGGGTTGTGCAAGGGCGTGTCACCTCGATCCAGGTCGAAGCCAGCATTCTGGACGACCCGGAAAAATTCAAGCAGTTCCAGCAGGCTCAGGACCAGTTGAGCGGCGCCCTCAGCCGTTTGATGGCGGTTTCCGAGCGCTATCCGGACCTCAAAGGCCAACCAGAACTTTCTGGCCCTGCAATCGCAAATTGAAGGCACCGAAAACCGCATCAGCGTGGCGCGACTTCATCCTCGCGGTACTAAAAATAATGAATGAGTATTCGAAGACATGGCGTTACTGAGTGAATACGAACAGCGCAAGGTCGCCGAAGCGATTGCGCGGGTCGAGCAATACACCGATGCCGAACTGGTCACCGTTCTCGCTGCCCGGGCCGACGACTATGCCTATATTCCGCTGCTCTGGGCCAGCCTGCTGGCGCTGATCGTGCCGGGCGTCGTGCACTACCTGTCCGGCTGGATGAACATGCATACGTTGCTGCTGGTGCAGTGGGTCAGCTTTATCATTCTCTGCCTGCTGTTCCGGATCCCCAGGATTACCACCCACTTGATCCCGCGCTCGGTACGCCATTGGCGCGCCTCGAACCTGGCGCGTCGGCAGTTCCTCGAACAGAACCTGCATCACACCGTCGGCAGCACCGGCATGCTGATTTTTGTTTGCGAGGCGGAGCGTTATGTCGAAATCCTGGTGGACGAGGGCATTTCCAAACGCCTGGACAACAAATGCTGGGATGCCATCGTCGCCGTCTTTACCCAGCAAGTGAAACAGGGCCAGACCTTGCAGGGGTTCATCACCTGTATCGAAGCCTGCGGTGAACTGCTCAAGGTGCATGTGCCGGTGACCCATGTGCGCAATGAATTGCCAAATAGGTTGGTGATTCTCAGGTAGGCCTCTGCCCCCGGATTTGTCCCTTGCGGCGCTACAACCTCGGTGCGTTGCCGGGGGCCAGGCGTGTATCCAATATCTCTCTCTATTGATGAACGCTCTGCACACAGGCGTTCGGCTATAGAGGGAATTTGCATCATGTCATACCGTCAAGCGGATGATCCCGTCGTCTGCCGTGGTCTGCCTTATGGGGCCGATAAAAACACTCCTGTCAGGCTGACGCCTAAAGAAACGCAAGTTCTGCAATGGAGTTTTCAAGGGAAAACCTCTTGGGAAATCGCACGGATTCAGAGTTGCTCAGAAGCCACGATCAACTTTCATTTCTCCAATATTCGCCGCAAGTTCGCGGTCAGCTCGCGCAGCGCGGCAGTGCTCAAGGCCATCGAACTGGGGATTATCTCCATGGGAAGCATCGAACGAGAGGCCCATGAGCATGACTGATTCGACCTACAGCAGCATCAGCGGACTGTTACTTGGGTTGGGCGTTGCAGCGACACTGCCGCCGATCGATGGCGAAGCACTGTTTGGAGCGGCCCTTGGGGCCTGGTTAGTCACCACCACCCGGAAAAACCTCAAGGCTTGGCAGCGTATAGGTTCATTGTTGTTGTCCGCTGGCGTCGGCTACCTGTTCACCCCGGTGACGTTGCCACTCGCCCCTTTCCTGACCAGTGGTGTCGCTGCATTCCTGTGCGCATTGATGGTCATACCGATCAGCATCAAAGCGATGCAGTGGGTTGACGGCGCCAATCTCGGAGAGATTATCCGGCGTCTTAAAGGGGGGAAGTGAACCTCTATGACTTTTGCGAGTCGAGCGAGTATTGGAGAGTCGACAGGGTAGAAGTGATTTCTGCAAGTTTGAGTTCCAGATCCCGCAGACGCCTTTTCTCTTCCAGTGCACTCTGTATGGCGGACTGATCGTCTTCGTTCAACTGCCGCCACAACGCGAGAATTGTATTTTCCCGCGTGGTGCCTTCTTGAGAAACGTCAGTGGCGTTGGTTTCCACGTGCCGCTGTATCGGCCCTTCGCCAAGCAACAGCCAGTCAAGGGAAATGCCGCGAGTTTGTGCGATGTCTATGCATATTGCGTATGGCGTGCTGTCACGTCCTTTCCAGCTGCTGAGGGTTTGAGGGCTGATTTTCAACGCTGAAGATAAAGCTGCATCGGTGCTCGTGCCGGTGATCAGTTTTAATCGAGTGAGAACAGCTTGTGATTTTTTGCTACGCAATTTGAGCCTCTTCCTTTTGACTTATTCGTTTTGAGTGCCTAATTTATGCGTAATGAGTATGTTTTTATATGTGTAATCAACCATCAACTATGAATCAGACGAACTTAATGTTGAAACTTCCTAATAGTATCAGGGAAATTTCCCGCAGCCGTTACGCATACCAACTACGCGCCTGCCAGTTTCATTTCCTTTTGTCTGGCGAACGTTATCCGCAGGGCCGGGCTGGATCGGTCAATGCTTTAAATAGTATTGCGTTTGATCCAGTTGATTGCCACCAACTAACGAACGAGAGTCACGTATGAGTACCTACAAAATGGTTTGCCCGCACTGTTTGAATCGGATGCGCATTCGAACCAGCGAAGGCAGACATATTTTCCTGCGTGTGGCGTACCTGCAATGTACGTCGGAGGCATGCGGCTGGTCAGTTCGGGCAGAGTTCGAGATGACCCATGAGCTTTCCCCGAGCGGAATGCCCAACCCGGCCGTCAGGTTGCCGTGCGCAGGGCCCGATCTGCGTCGGGCAGCAAGGCCCGTGGAGGTGAGCAGGCCGCCGGCGGAAAAAGAAATGGGGTCGTCAGCATGAGCGGCATTGGCGAGAGCCTGGAGCTGAATGCGGAGCTGTTGGCCACGGCCCAGGCATTTTTGACCCGTCATGAGCGCGATGACCTCACCGACGATCAAGTGCTGTTCTGCCGTGCGGTGAAACACTTGCAGGGATTGAACGTGCCGATGCATCTGGCGGAAAAACTGGTTAGCCATGCCTATGGAACGCTGAAATCCATCAATGACCGCCGACGTCTGGATATCGCCGCCAGCTCGGAAACCGTGGCTGTGGTCACTGACCCGGCCAGCGGCCTCACCTGGGCGGTGCCGGTGGGGCTGATCGTCAAGCACATCATCAATTCCCCGGCCAGTCGTCGGCTGCGACTGGTTGATCCCTAGTGGCCTGTTGTATTCGGGGTCTGGATTGCGCGATCCGGGCCCGTCTGAAAATAACTCCGTGCCCTCAAACCCCATCCCCCCTAAAATACGCTCCAATTCCCGATCTGCACCGCCCGAGGCGCTTTTTACATGTCAGTCACCGCAACTCCCGCCAGCCTCGTGCCGGATCATCACGCGCAGTTCTTGAATCTGCTGGACACAAGTCTCGCGCAGAATTCTTTTATCAAACTGGTACTGGCCAAGTACGTCGGTGCCGAGGTGGATCTGCAACGGTTGATCATCAAGCAACTGACCGTGAAGGAACAGCCGTGCCTGTCCTTCGTCTACCGCTACAAGACTCGCGACATCACCAGGAATTTCTCGTTGGCCGACGGTGTGGCAGCGATTGCCGACCTGTTGCCGGAGTCGTTCAAGAACGCACACTTGCTGTCGCTGACCGACGAGGTGCAGCTCGAATACAGTAAAAAGGGCAAAAGTTCGCTGTTCAGGGGCAAAACTCAACAGCAGCGTGAAGTGCCGTCTGCGGAGCACAATCGCGAGAAGAACCGTTTCCTGGAGTTGAGCCGACCATTCCTGGCTGACCTGGGCGTGACCAACAAGCAGCACGAGCTGATCCCGGCGATGTCGCGCAAGTGGAAGCAGATCAACAAGTTCATCGAGGTGTTCAGCCATGCCCTGACGTCCTCACCACTGGCGCTGGATCAGCCGGTGCGGGTCGCGGACTTCGGTTCGGGCAAGGGCTATCTGACCTTCGCCATCCATGACTACCTGCGCAACACCTTGCAGGCCGAAGGGCTGGTGACCGGCGTCGAGTTGCGCGAGGACATGGTGACCTTGTGCAACAACGCCGCGGCGCGGCTGGAGCATCCCGGGCTGACCTTCCAGCACGGTGATGTGCGCACGTTTGCCCCAACCGCGATCGACGTGATGATCGCGCTGCACGCCTGCGACATCGCCACCGATTACGCCATCCACATGGGCATCCGCTCCGGTGCGGCGATCATCATGTGCTCGCCGTGCTGCCATAAGCAGATCCGCTTGCAAATCCAGAGCCCGGCGTTGCTCAAGCCGATGCTGCAATACGGGTTGCACATGGGGCAGCAGGCCGAGATGGTCACCGACAGTCTGCGGGCGTTGTTCCTCGAAGCCTGTGGTTACGAGACCAAGGTCTTCGAGTTCATCTCGCTGGAGCACACCAACAAGAACAAGATGATTCTGGCGGTCAAGCGTGCCGAGCCGGTCGACCCGGCTCAGCTGCTGGTGAGGATTCAGGAGCTCAAAGCCTTCTACAACATCAGCGAACACTGCCTGGAAACGCTGTTGCAGGCCGACGGGCTTCTTATTTAAAGGACTTGAGCGTAATCCCTGACGGCAATGTGCCTGGCTGAGCCGGGCGCACGCTGGTCTTGCGTCCGAGCATCACGGTGACGATCACACCCACGGCGAACAGCCAGGTAATCGGTTCGATGTGCTCGCCGAAGAACAGCGCCGAAAAGGCGATGGTGAAGAAAATCTGCAGCAGCTGGATCTGACTGACCCGCGCAATGCCGCCCATGGCCAGCCCGGCGTACCAGGCGAAAAAGCCAATGAACTGCGAGAACATCGACACATAACCGAACGCCCACCAGGTCTTGCTGGAAATTTCTCCCTGATGTTGCAACGCAAGGTAGGTCACCGGCCCGATCAGCAGCGGCGTCGACAGCACCAAGGCCCAGCAGATCACCTGCCAGCCCCCCATCTCCTTGGCCAACCGGCCACCTTCGGCATAGCCCAACCCACCGACAGCAATCGCTGCGAGCATCAGCAAATCACCCGCCTGAATACTGCCGGCACCGCTGATCAAGGCGTAACTCAAAACCAGCAAGCTACCCAGCGCCGCACAGGCCCAGAAGGCTTTTGACGGCCGCTCATGGGACAACCACGCGGCATACAGCGCCACGCAGAGCGGCTGTAAACCATTGACTAGCGCGCCATGGGACGCCGGCAACGTTTGCATCGCCCAGGCCGACAGCACCGGGAACCCCAGAATCACTCCGGCGATCACCAGGCTCAGGCCTTTGATCTGTTTCCAGGTTGGCCATTTTTCCCGACGCCAGAGCAACAACAGCGCCGCCGGAATCGCTGCAAACAACGCACGACCGAGGCCGTTGAGCAGTGGGTGGATTTCCTGCACAACGATCCGTGTGAACGGCAGGGTCAGGCTGAAGATGATGACGCCGAGCAGGCCCAGGGCCATGCCGGTGTTTTCGCGCGAAGACATAACGGGAACCAGAATCGAGAGTGGCGGAAGAGGCTTTCATCTAGCCATAAACCCCGGGTTTACGCTCTTACAGCTGGGCGCAGAGTTATCCGTACAGTTCAGCATTGCTACCTGGAAAACCACAGCCCCTCGCCACAAAAAGCCTTTTGCTTGTGCGTAGTAGCTGGTTATTACCTGCTGAGCTGATTAAGGACTACTTTGAATACTCTTGTTGCCCATGTGTTTCTGCGAGAGGAGTCATTTCCATGGCCGCTAAAAAAATTCTGATGCTGGTCGGCGATTACGTCGAAGACTACGAAGTGATGGTGCCGTTTCAGGCGCTGCTGATGGTCGGCCACACCGTGCATGCGGTGTGTCCTGATAAAACCGCCGGGCAAACCGTACGTACGGCAATCCACGATTTCGAAGGCGATCAGACCTACAGCGAAAAGCCGGGGCATCTGTTTGCGCTGAACTTCGACTTCGCCAAGGTCGATGCGGCGGATTACGACGCGCTGCTGGTGCCCGGTGGCCGTGCCCCGGAATACCTGCGCTTGAACGAAAAGGTCCTGCAGTTGGTGCAAGCCTTCGATAAGGCCGGCAAACCGATTGCAGCAGTCTGCCATGGCGCGCAATTGCTGGCGGCGGCGGGCATTCTTGAAGGCCGCGAGTGCAGCGCTTACCCGGCCTGTGCCCCGGAAGTGCGCCTGGCCGGCGGTACGTTTATCGATATTCCGGTGACGGAAGGTCATGTTCAGGGCAATCTGGTGACGGCCCCGGCCTGGCCGGCGCATCCGGGCTGGCTGGCGGGTTTCCTCGGCTTGCTGGGCACCAGGATCACCTTGTAGGAGACAGATCGTATGTGCGAGCTCTACGTCAAAGCCGATCCGATTCTCTACGAATCACGCTCCCGCTCGCTGCGCATTTGCGGGGTGGTGACCACCTTGCGCCTGGAAAACCAGTTCTGGGACATCCTCGGCGAAATCGCCGAGGTCGATGGCATGAGCACCAATCAACTGATCGCCAAACTGTATGAAGAGGTGATGGACTACCGCGGTGAAGTGGTGAATTTCGCCTCGTTCCTGCGGGTCAGTTGCACGCGGTATCTGGCTCAGCGGCGCACGGTGACACCCGTGTTGAGCATGGTACGCACGGCGGTGAAGTAGAGCCGGTTTTTGGATAGCCCCTGGCCTCATTGCGATGCGCATGTATCAGGCGACCAAACGCTTGGTCAGAATAACCTTCCAGGAAGTCCGCGGCGATATTGGCGAAACACTGGGCGCGGTCTTTACTCTGATGCGCAGCAATCCTTATCAGTCGACAGGAGTAGCGTCATGTCTGGATGGTACGAGTTGAGCAAAAGCAGTAATGGTCAGTTCCGCTTTGTCCTTAAAGCGGCCAACGCCGAAATCATTCTTACCAGTGAGCTGTACACCACCCATAGTGCAGCCGAGAGTGGCATCGCCTCGGTTCAGGCTAATAGCCCGCTTGCGGAACGCTACGAGAAAAAAGCCACCAAGGATGGTCATCCGTATTTCAATCTCACGGCCGCCAACCACCAGATCATCGGTAGCGGTGAGGCCTACTCCTCCGATGCAGCGCGCGACAAAGGCATTGCCAGCGTCAAGGCCAACGGGCCGAGCACAGTGGTGAAGGACAAAACCCTGCCAGTGCTTTGACCTGATCGCCGATTGTTCCCACGCGGGCGTGGGAACAATCGGCGTTTTTAGCGTTCGACCGGCACCGACAGCTGTGGACTGCCCAGCCCATGGCTCTTGGAATCAAAAAACCGCAGCGTCACATCCATGCCCTCGAACAACGTTGTGTAATGGCGCTTCTGATGCTGGATGAACGCCTTACTGCGCGGGTAGATCGAGACGGCGATGGTCTTGAGTTTCGCCTGGCGCAAGGCGTGGACGATATGGCTGTCTTGTTCGCCGAGGCTGTGGCCGAAGATGCACAGGGCGCCCTCATGGGTCAGCAACTGTTCGTAGCAGAAGGACAGGTAGTCCGAACTGCGGATGGTCTTGAGCTTGTCCTGGGTGGTGCCTTCGCTGATGAACAGCGGCACATCATCCAGGGTCTTGATGGTGTTGTTGATGGCGAAACTGCCCAGCAGGGTGCCTGCAGTCGAGGTCAGCTTGCGTGCGGTGCCGTCCGAATTTCTCACCAGATGCAGGCCTCCATGCAGGTAGAGAATGCGCGCCGAATCAGTCCGGGAATTGCTCAAATCGAAGCTTGAGTCAGCGCCTTGAAACAGGTCCGTGATGACCGGTGAATCATGCATGATCGCCCAATAGTTGAGCAGGTCGTAATTGGTGGTGAATACCGTTGGGTAGCTGCCCAGCTCTTGATTGATCTTCGCCAGGCTCGAGGCCTGCATCAGGCGCCAGGGAATGTGCACCGCATGCACGGTGTTGATCAGTGCTTCCTTGATCGCGTAATAGCGATTGCGCGGCGACGCCGAGCTGATGGCCAGTGCCTTGTTGACCCGACTGGTGGTCTTCAAGGCGCTCAGTACCTGCTCGAAAATGCGCGTGCCCATGGCCTCGAAGACACTCAGCTCGGACTGGCTCAGGGGTTTTTCTTCGACGGTTCGGGCGTTCTCGAACAACGAGTCATAGCCGAAGTCGTCCCACACCGCGCGGCTTGCGCCGTTACCTACCAGCAGGCCGGTGAACGAGGTGGTTGCGCGCAACGCATTCCAGTCTTCAAGTTCGGCATCAAATTCCTGGAAATCCATCATCGCGTTCGTCGTCTCAAGGCTGAAGGTGTGCAGGGCGCAGACTTTATCACGACCGGGTGTTGAGCCAGCTCAACATACCGCTCGACAGATCCGTCGATCCTGTAGGCGCCCATTGAATCGGTATTAGCGGTTCAGCAGTAAACGCGGTGCGTCATACGACGCTTTGTTCGTTGAGTTGCGGGCGGGGAATGAGCCGCACGCAGAACATCGCGCCCAGGGCCAGCAGCGTGCACAACAGCGCCAATGGCCAGGCCTGTTGGCTCACCAGCAGGCTGGCAATTGCACCGACAAGGGCCGCCATGAGTTGGTGGATAAAGCCGCTCAAGGCCATGGCATAGGCACCACTGACGGGCGAGCCGTCGTTGGCCAGGGACAGGCTGATGGGGTAATTCAGAGATTGGCCGAACGCCGCGAAACAGTAGGGCAGCCAGAACAATACGGCCAGCGTGGTCCCGGGCAGACTGCCGAAAAGCATGGTCGCACTGCCCGCCACTATCAGCGCCACTCCCCAACTCATCAATCTCCACTGACCTGTGCGCAGCACGAACTTATTGACCGCCACTGCGCCGAGAAAATAGGCGGCGCTGATCGGCCATCCCAAGAGCCCGTATTCAATGGCTGACCAGTTGAATGGACCTTGCAGTATCAGTGGCGCTCCAGTGTTGAAGGCGATGATCACCCCATAACCGAGGCCACCGGCGAGCGCCGGAAGCAGAAAAGCCCGATGGTAGAGAATGCGCGAATAGCTTTGCCAGCTTGAGTACTTGTGTTCTCGCTTGGGTAACGCAGGAAAAGCAATTCGCGACACAACCCATCCCATCAACAGACTCGCGCCGCCCAGCACATGGGAGATGGCCTGCCAGCCGAAAACTGCTTGCAATACCGAACCCAGGTATTGGCCGATGCCCAAGGCAATGACAAAGGAAATCGATATCCAGGAGAGTGCCTTGGCCAACAGGTTACCGCTGAAACTGTCGCGTATCAGTACCCGTGCCATGACCGAAATGCCGCTGGCGCCAATACCCTGGACCAGACGCAACGCAAGAAACGACTCGATGGTCGTGCCCACAGGCAGGAAGATATTACCCACCGCATAAATGCCCAGCGCCGCGAGCAACACGGGCTTACGGCCAACACGCTCACCAAGGCTACCCCAGAACAACATGGGCATCGCCATACCGATCAGATACGCCGCCATACCCCATGAAACCTGTGAGGCGCCGGCGGACAGCTCCCGGGCAATCTCAGGCAGAGCTGGTAAGTAAATACTCATGCCCAACTGAGCCATAAACACCGTGCAGCAGGTGATCAGTAAGGTGGTTCTGCTTTTCATTGAATTCCTTGTCTATTCAGTAGCGGAGATCCCGGCCGTGATTCTGTAGCAAACCACCTGCAGTTCACAGAGTGCTTTGAACATTGTCAGTCCCTTGGGGATCAAAAAGAGCGATATGCTGCGGTCTCCGCCTGAGCCGATATTGCCGAGCCTTCGATGCTGCAAAAAAGCCTGATACGTCGTGTGGATCTGGTCACACTGCAATTGTTCGTTGCCGTCCACGAAGAGGGTACGTTGACCCGTGCCGCCGCTCGTGAGGCGATTGCGGTGTCGGCGGCGAGCAAGCGCTTGATGGAACTGGAGGAGGCGCTGGGTATCAGTTTGTTCGTGCGCCAGGCCAAGGGCATGAGCCTGACGGCGGCCGGTGAAACCCTGCTGCACCATGCGCGGCAGATGCTGTTCAACCTTGAGAAAATGGGCCTCGAACTCGGTGAGCACAGCCATGGCGTGCGCGGTTATGTGCGGATGCTGGCCAATCTCTCGGCGATCATCGAGTTCTTGCCCGAAGACCTGCGGGATTTTTCCGAACGTCATCCGCAAGTCAAAACCGATCTCGAAGAACGCCCCAGTAACGGGGTGATTCAGGGGGTGCTGGATGGCGTGGCGGACCTCGGCATCTGTTCCAGTGACAGCGATATCAAAGGCCTGCACAGCGCGCCTTACCGGCGTGACAAACTGGTGGTGCTGATGCGCCCGGATCATCCGTTGGCCATTGAGCACGAATTGGCATTTGCCGACACGCTGGACAGCGATTATGTCGGTCTGCACGCCGCCAGTTCGATCAACATGCGCACTCATGCGGCAGCGCGCAAGGCGGGCAAAGTGCTGCGCCTGCGGATTCATGTGCCCGGGTTTGATGCCATGTGCCGTATGGTCCAGGCCAACATGGGTATCGGCATTTTGCCGCTGCGTGCCTATGAACTGTTTGGTCGGGCACTGGGCTTGCACGCGGTACCGCTCAGTGACGAGTGGTCCGAACGCATGCTGATTCTGGTGGTGCGCGATGAAGCGGCGCTTTCGCCGGTGAGCCAGTTGTTGTTTGAGTGTTTGCGCGGGGAGCAAGGCTGAGTTGATCGTTCCCACGCAGAGCGTGGGAACGATCTTTCTGACCTCTTCCGATCAACCCTTCGCGTTTCGCGAACGCTCGTTGCCAACTGAAGGTTGGATTCCAGTGGCATCGCTCCTCTAGCCTTGGCACACATTCCAAGAATAAGAGGTACCCCCATGACTGCCCCTCTGAGTGGCATCAAGGTAATCGAGATCGGCACACTGATTGCCGCGCCGTTCGCCGCACGCGTGCTGGCCGAGTTCGGTGCCGAGGTGATCAAGATCGAATCCATCGGCCAGGGCGACCCGCTTCGCAAGTGGCGAAAGCTGCACGAAGGCACGTCCCTGTGGTGGTACCTGCAATCGCGGAACAAAAAATCCCTGGCCCTGAATCTGAAATCCCCCGAAGGCATTGAACTGGTCAAGCAACTCGCCAGCAGCGCCGACGTATTGATCGAAAACCTGCGCCCCGGTGCCCTGGAAAAACTCGGGCTGGGCTGGGACGTGCTGCATGCCCTCAATCCGAACCTGACGCTGGTACGCATTTCCGGTTATGGCCAGACCGGCCCGTATCGCGACCGCCCCGGTTTTGGCGCCATCGGCGAGGCCATGGGCGGCATTCGCTACACCACCGGCACCCCGGGTTCGCCGCCGGCGCGGGTCGGTGTCAGTCTCGGTGATTCGCTGGCGTCGCTGCATGCCGTAATCGGTGCTTTGATGTCGTTGTTGCGGGTCAAGACCGGGCAGGGCGAAGGGCAGGTGGTCGATGTGTCCCTGGCCGAAAGCGTGTTCAATCTGATGGAAAGCCTGGTGCCGGAATACGACATGCTCGGCCACGTCCGCGAGCGTAGCGGCGGTGCCTTGCCGGGTATTGCACCGTCGAACACCTACTTGACCGCCGACGGCGCCTACGTGGTGATCGCCGGCAATAGCGACCCGATCTACAAGCGTTTGATGGAAGTTATTGGCCGTATCGACCTGGCCGAAGCACCGGAGTTTGCCCATAACGATGGGCGCGCCGCCAAGAGTGGATTGCTCGATGCTGCGATCACACACTGGACCAGCAGCCTGCCGATCGAGCAAGTGCTGGCCATATTGCAGGAGGCCGAAGTTCCCGCCGGACGCATCTACTCGGTGGCCGACATCGTTGCCGACCCGCACTATCAGGCGCGGGACATGCTGCTCAGTGCACAACTGCCCGGCGGCGCCACGGTGAAGATGCCCGGTATCGTACCCAAGTTGTCCGAGACGCCGGGCAGTGTGAACTGGTCGGGGCCGAGTCTGGGTCAGCATACCGACGGGATTCTGGCTGAGCTGGGCCTCTCGGGTCTGGACATAGAACGACTGAAAGCCGAAGGGGTGGTGCAATGATTCGCGACCTCTGCGAGACCTTGATCGTTCAGGAGGTCTCCCCCCGAGACGGCTTGCAGATCGAGCCGACCTGGGTCGAAACTGCCGACAAAATAGCGCTGATCAATCAGCTGTCACTGGCTGGTTTCAGCCGGATCGAAGCCGGTTCATTCGTTTCGCCCAAAGCCATTCCAGCCCTGCGCGACGGTGAGCAAGTATTCCAGGGCATTACCCGGCAGCCGGGTGTGATCTACGTCGCGCTGATCCCCAACCTCAAAGGCGCGCAACGGGCGCTGGAGTCTGCGGCCGATGAGCTGAACCTGGTGATGTCCGCCAGCCAGACCCACAACCTGGCGAACATGCGCATGAGTTGCGAGCGCTCGTTGGCAGCGTTCGGCGAGGTGATCGAGTTCGTCAGCGGTTCATCGGTGAGGCTCAACGCGAGTATCGCCACCACCTTCGGTTGCCCGTTCGAAGGCAAGGTCGATGAAGACCGTGTGCTGCAGATCGTCGACGCGTATCTGGAACTGGGCATGCAAGGCATCACCCTGGCCGACACTACCGGCATGGCCAATCCGCGACAGGTCGAGCGGTTGCTGCAGCGGGTATTGCAGCGCCTGCCGGCGGCCGATCTGACCCTGCATTTCCACAACACCCGCGGTCTTGGCTTGTGCAACGTGCTGGCCGCCTATGAGGCCGGCGCTCGCCGTTTTGATGCGGCGCTGGGCGGGCTCGGCGGTTGTCCATTTGCGCCGGGTGCATCGGGGAATATTTGCACCGAAGACCTGGTCAACCTGTGCGATGAAATGGGTATCCATACCGGTATCGATCTACCGCACCTGTTACAGATGTCCCGACGCTTGCCGGCGCTGCTTGGCCATGAATTGCCGGGCCAGGTGGCCAAAGCCGGACGCAACTGTGACCTGCATCCGGCGCCGGATTACCTGGCAACGCTTTAGCACCTGAACCAGACAACAAAAACAATCGGACACCCAAGGGAAGTCCGCCTGGAGAAACACGATGAGCCTTAATGTCCTGGAGGCGGGCGCGAGCCCGGCCGCTACACACGATGCCGAAAAAAACCTGGTCAGCAAAGTCGCCTGGCGACTGATGCCGTTGATCATGGTCTGCTACCTGTTTGCGTTTTTCGACCGCATCAACATCAGCTTCGCCAAGTTCCAGTTGCAGGCTGATTTGAGCCTGAGCGACACCGCCTATGGCTTGGGTGCCGGGCTGTTTGTGGTCGGTTACGTGATCTTCGAAGTGCCGAGCAACATGATGCTCTACAAGGTCGGTGCCCGCCGCTGGATTGCGCGGATAATGATGTCCTGGGGGCTGGCCACTGCCGCCATGGTCTTCGTCAGCAGCGAATGGCAGTTCTATGCCTTGCGCTTCGTCATCGGTGCGATGGAAGCCGGTTTCGCACCTGGCGTGCTGTATTACCTGACGCTGTGGTTCCCGCAACACTACCGCGGGCGCATCACCTCGATGCTGTTTCTGGCCTCGGCTTTTGCCGGGTTGGTGGGGGCGCCGTTCTCCGGCCTGGTACTGGAGCATCTGGACGGTGTCATGCACATGCGGGGCTGGCACTGGTTGTTCCTGCTGGGTGGTTTGCCGTGCATCGGACTTGGTTGCATGGTGCTGACCCTGCTCAAGGATCGCATCGAAGACGCTCACTGGCTGACCCCGGCAGAGAAAACCCTGCTCTCGAGCCGCGTTGCCCAACATGAGCCGCACAAGGGCGGCAGTTCATTGCTGGCGGCGTTGCGTATTCCGGGCTTTCTGACCTTGGGCCTGATCTACTTCCTGATCCAGATCGCGTCCTATGGCCTGAACTTCTGGGCGCCGCAATTGATCCGCAGCGCCGGCACCCAGAGCCCGGTGATAATCGGTTTGCTGACGGCCATCCCTTATGTGTGTGGCGCCATCAGCATGGTAGTGATCGGGCGCTTGTCCGATGCCACCGGCGAGCGGCGCAAGTTCGTCAGCGGGTTGGTAGCGCTCGGCGCGGTGGGGTTCTTCTGTGCGGGAATCTTTGCCGACCACACCACGTTCCTGATTGTCGCTCTGAGCTTGTTGGGCGCGGGCATCATCGCCTCGATCCCGACCTTCTGGACCCTGCCGCCGAAACTGCTGGCCGGTGCAGGCGCCGGTGCGGCGGGCGGGATCGCGGTGATCAACACCCTCGGACAGTTCGGCGGTATCGTCAGCCCGGTCATGGTCGGGCGGATCAAGGACCTGACCGGCAGCACCACACCCGCGCTGTACGTCATCGGCGTTGCCGCGCTCATCGCTGCTGCACTGCTGTTGTGGGGATTGCCGCAGAAACTGCGCACGCTGGACAAGCTTCAGGAGGATTGAAGACCCTGAAAGACCCCCTCATTCACCTTCGTCCGCGCCTGGCATAATCGCCGCGGCGGTGATCAGGCATTGAACTGGTTGAATGGGCAGATTGAGAAAGTGGTAGGGCGGGGCTGAATTTTTTTGCGGATTTATGAGCGCTTGCCGGACGGTATCCCGCAGTCCATCTTGCTGCGATAAACTTCGGCCCGTTCGCCCGCCGATTGGGGGGGATTGCCCTTGATGAGAAACCCTTGATGACATCCTCGTTGCTCTTGGCCGTACTTGCTTGCGGTTTCATCTACGGCATCACCCCGGGGCCATTCGCGCCCGTCGCAGTGGCGCCCAAACGCCTCAAGGGCCTGCGCGGCAACCGTTCCGGCACGGCATCATGTCTGGTCTGACCAACCCCAAAGCCTATCCGGCGGCTGTTGCGACACCCCGAGTTGTTGAACTGGTCGATGCTGCCCTGGCTAATCTTCTTGAGTTTCGTTGGCGGGATCGCTGCATACGCTATTCTCATCGCAGTTGTCGGCGCGCGGCAGGTGCGTACGGTGTACCAACGGCATGAGCTGGCGATCACCCGGATTTGCGGGGTGATGTTCATCGGCTTTGCCGTCAATGCCTTGCTGCATGCAGTGCCAGGATTGTTGGCGAACAAGGCTTGAGGCTGATCGCAGGGCTGCGGCAGCAAAAAGAGTTCATCGGCGACAGCCGTTGATCGGATCGAGGGATTGGTACTCAGTGCTTTAAATTTCAGGACAGTATCGATTACTGATGACCACCCAGAACTCCGCGCCGCTGGCGAGCTACATTGACCTGTTGTTGGACGCCGTATGTGCGGTCGATGCCCAGGGTCGCTTCGTGTTCGTCAGCGCCGCCTGTGAGCGTATTTTTGGCTATACGCCTGATGAACTGATCGGCCAGCCGATGATCGACATGGTTCATCCCGCCGACCGTGCCCGGACCTTGCAAGCTGCCCGGGAAATCATGAACGGCCAGCCCAAGCCCAACTTCGAGAACCGCTATTTGCGCAAGGACGGGCAAATAGCGCACATCATGTGGTCGGCGCGCTGGTCCGAAGTCGATCAACTGCGTATTGCCGTGGCCCATGACATCACCGAGCGTAAACAGGCTGAATCCAAACAGGCGGCGCTTTATGCGATCTCTGAGGCTGCTCATGCTGCCGAGGATTTGCTGGCACTGTTCGAGCGTATCCACCGGATCATCGGCGAATGGCTGCCAGCGCTGAACTTCTCCGTGGCGCTGTACGACGAACAGTGCGGGCAAATCAGTTTTCCCTACCATGTCGACGACCACGAAAAGTGCCCGGAGCAGACAGGAACGGCGACCGGCAGTCTGTGCGCCGAGGTGATTCGCAGCGGTCAGCCGATCCTGTTGACTCCCGACGATTATGGCCCGCTGCCCGAGTTTCGCGACCTCAGCAGGGGGCAGGATTCCCCTTGCTGGCTCGGGGTGCCGCTCAGCTCACAGAAGGGCACCATCGGCGCGCTGATCGTAAAAAGCACACCCGGTGGCGAGCGCTACACCGAGCAAGACAAAGAGCTGCTGCAATACGTGTGCGCACAAGTGGCGGCGGCCATCGAGCGCAAGCAACTGCATGCCCGGCTGCAGTACATGGCGCAGTACGACCAGTTGACCCAGCTACCCAACCGGGAATTGCTCCGCGAACGGGTGAAAGCGGCGCTGGCGCGGGCCAGAAAAGAGACGGGACGAATGGCGCTGCTGTATGTCGATCTGGACCACTTCAAACAGGTCAACGACACCTACGGCCACGCTGTCGGCGACCTGCTGCTGCAAGCCGTCGCCAATCGGCTCAAAGGCTGTGTGCGTGAAACCGACTCCGTGGCGCGCATTGGCGGTGATGAGTTCGTAGTTCTGCTCGACAGCATTCAGGAACCGGAAGATGCCGGCACCGTGTCCGATAAAATCCGTTACGTCCTTAACCAGCCGTTACGCCTGGACGGCCACAGCCTGAGCATCCTGCCGAGCATCGGCATCGCGCTGTATCCCGAACACGGCAGTGAAGAAACGCAGCTGTTCAAACATGCCGATGAGGCGATGTATGCGGTCAAGCGAGCGCAGCGAGTACTCGCCTAGCACCCAGGACTGGAATTCTTTAACGCGAAAGCCCGATCACTGATCGGGCTTTCGCATTTTTCCCCGGCACCGTTCGTCGGTAAAGACACAACTTTTCTAAACCTTTGTGGCCATAAAAATTCAGATCCTATGCGGGCATCGCTCGCCGCAATCATTCACCAAGAGGAAGAGAATCATGCCTACCTCAAGAAACCCGAACTCGGGGACCACCGCCAACGATCGCACCAAGGCCTCCGAAGCCGGCCGTAAAGGTGGGAAAACCACCACCATGAGCGTCGATAAAGACCCTGGAAAAGCCAAAGCCGGTCGTAGAGGCGGGCAGCAAAGCCATTGAAGCGGCCGCATCCAGTCAACGATTGAGAGGCGGGGGCGCAAGCTCCCGCTTGAGTTTTCATTTTAACGAGGGAGCGGCACATGAGCCGGATGACTACCCGATTACGCACCGCCAGTTTCGCCGTGCTGCTGGGGCTTGGCGCCAGTAGTGTCTTTGCACAATCGCCTGTCGAATTCGTCAACGACGTCTCGGCCAAAGGCATCGCCGACATTGAAGTCAGCCGCTTGGCCCACCAGAAAACCACCTCCCAAGTGATCAAGGACTACACGATTCAGGTCATCGACGACCGCACCACCGCCAACCAGTATCTGGCCAAAATCGCCAGGAAGCTCGAGTTGCCCGTCGCAGACAGAGAAGAGGTAGCGAGCAAGGCCAAGACTCTGATGCCCGACATACAGGACGGCGCCACCTTCGACGCGGCCTATGCCGCCAGCCAGGTGAAAACCACTGAAGCGGCCATCGAGCAGCTTCAACTGGTAGCTCAGACTTCTGAGGTGCCAGAGCTAAAAGCCTTCGCCGAAGAAACCCTGCCCAAACTGGAAAATCACCTGAAAATGGCCAAGGCGCTGTAATCCAGCCTTCAGCCCGCCCGAACGGACGGCTGATTGAAGCGCCGTTGTGCGTTCTGTTGTCGATGCCAAGCGAGCCAATCGAGACAGTTGCTCCTACAGGTTTTGCGTATACCTGGGCGGTCTAGGAGCTGCCTCAGGTTCGGGCCGCGTTCGGACGATCGTTTTGAGCATCCAGTGCTTAAATGACTGGCATTGGCCTCTGAGCCGGTTTTTTTATTTGAGAGCTTTCAACTGATCACCTTCAACTCAACCATCCAGCTGAAATAACCCACCGCTTCGCAACTCGGGTTCACCACCATAAAACTCAACTCGCACTTCTCCACACCGCAGGCCAGTTGTTTGCATTGCCAGTAATGGTCATCAGCCTCTTGGCTGACCGGCTGAATCGGGTCTGCAGGGTTGGGCGCGGGCAAGGTCAGGCCACTGTGGACGATTAGCTGCGGGGGCGAAAGGACACCTGCGTCACCCACCGCAATGTCGTAAAACACCACGCTGTGTTCAGCCCGCAGACTTACGGTGCGGCCGCGAATGCGGAAGGTATTGCCGTTGGTCGCAGTCAGAGTAATAAGGCTGTCATTTTTGACGGTTTTTTCTACTTGAGTGCTACCCGCGAAAAAGATGAATCCGTCGTCAATCAGCGTTGGAGTATCCGGCTCAAGACTGGGTTGCGGATAACGTGACAGCAAGGTTTCAGTGTCGACGATGAGCAACACATTGTTGGCGAGTTCGGTTTTTTCTGAAGTAGAGACGAGGTTGTCTGTGGACATCACGGATTCCTTTCATGATGTAGACGGGTTGTGACAGCCGCCCCCGGCTCAAGCACGACATCCAGTTCCAGTGGGGGCGGTAACGAAATCGGAAAGCCCCTTGTCGCCAAGGGGCCGGCCACGTCAGTTACGGATGGTAATGAACGGATCCCATGAGCAGCAGCCAACGATCCTGCAGTCGCGATCCACGATCAGGAAATTGAAGTGGTACGTCACGCTGCCGGTGGACAGGGTTTCCGAAGACCAGTAATGGTTATCGACTTTCTGGCAGCTGGGCACGGATGGATTGCTGGTATTGGGAACTGCAACACAGGCGGTAGCCTTGCGCGGCGTGGGCGTCGAGATCAGCTCATTGCCCACGTTGCCGATGAACTTGTAGAAAATCACCGCGGTTTCAAAGCTCTGCGACAGGCTGGTTTCGCGCCAGCGAATCAGGTCACCGACCTGGGCTTTCAAATTGAGCTCGCCGCCAGCCTGACCACTGACCACATTGTTCTGGTTGGTCACCATGTACACATGGTTGACGTCGATCATTGTAGGGGCGTCGGGGTTTTTACTGATGTTCGGGTAGTTTTTCAGAATGGTTTCAGTATCGATGGAGACCAACACATCCGTGACTCTAGACATCGTAAAGCTCTTTTTCATAGTGGTTGCCTGGCATCTGCCAGACACGACAACAGTGACTGTCCTACGGCTGTTGTAACTTCACACTACTAGCGGAACCCACCTGTCACAGGGTACGAGCTGGCCTGGCTCCTTGCCTTGAATGTAACGGTCCGGGTTCCTTCCAGCAGGCCGCGATTGGATGATAGATCCGAAAGTCGAGCTGTCAAAACAGCCGGCTATAAGGTCGACGAACGGTAGTTGTTGTGAACGATTGGCGATAAAAAACCGGCGATCCAGGCCAGTTTTGTTTTGTTGAAATATGCGCGAGCGCCTCAACCTCGCGTCCACCCACGATCAACACAGGAGCTGGTGACGCGGGCGATTGAGCAGTTCTTACCGCTGCACCCCCGCCAACATCATCATCGGCCGCTACTGCTCTTGCAAAAGTTCGGGCCGCACCTTCTTTCCGAGACGTTCAACCCTGCTGCAACACCTTCAGCGCTGCCGAGGCCAGAAACCCCGAGCGGCTTTTCTCTTCCGGGTGATGGAGCACGTATTCGTCGATACGGGTCAGCAGATAGCCGGGCAGGGTGATGTTGAGTTTTTGGGCTTTGCCAAGGTACTTGGTCACATCGATATCAACCACAGCCCAAGTGCAACCCGCGTATTGCGGATTGGCGGCATGAACGGTGACTTTGTTGGCGGGAGGGATCGGGGCGCCGTCCTCTGCTAGAATTTCGAAGTGGCCTTCGATGGCTTCCCGAGCCATGGCCATGGCATCGTCCAGATCATCACCGGCCGAAAAGCAGCCAGGAATATCCGGCACTTCTACACCCCAGGCGTGTTCTTCATCGCCCATTGAAATCGCAATTGGGTAAAGCATGTTCGTTGTTCTCCACGGACGGTGTGTACCGGTTCATCAGAGCAGAGCCTGCTTCAAAATGCTGGTGGCCGTCTTTTTCAGTAAATCTTTTTTTGGATGAGGGATCGTTACCAGGCCGGGCTTCGTCGGATGCTTGAAGTGGTGATGACTACCTCTGACCCTTACCAGATACCAACCGTCAGCGACGATTTGGCTTATCAAAAACAGGCTATTCACAACACCTCCCTGTGGTGTGTAGGTGGTTACTATACCTACTGAGATTTTCTTATCAACACTATAACCACCGAAAAAACTGATGGGTGCCGATAAGCGTCAAGGGCTGAAGTGTAGAAAGGTGAGGCGCGAGAGTGCGGATTGCCTGAGCTTGATGTGTTTCTGAATCTTTTCGGGGGCTTGGCAGTGATTGCCCGAATGTCAGCCACGGCATACCTTGGCGAGCACAGGAGCAAAGCACGCTTGTCGATGTATCGTGCTTTAAGCTGAAGAGTGGTCTACCCATCAAGACAAAGAACCGAACCGACAGGAGCGCGCAATGAGCTGGTCTGCCAGGCAATATGTTGTCTTTGAAGATGAACGCACGCGTCCGGTACATGATCTGCTGGCCGCCGTACCCACGACGCAAGCCCGTTCCGTCATCGATATCGGGTGCGGCCCCGGTAATTCGACAGAACTGCTGGCGGCGCGCTTTCCGAACGCTGCGGTCCGAGGGCTGGACAGTTCGCTCGACATGATCGAAGCCGCCCGCAAGCGTTTACCGGATGTTCAGTTCGACACGGTGGCCATCGAAGGGTGGGATGAGCCCGGCCCATTTGATGTGATTCTGGCCAACGCTGTCCTTCAATGGGTGCCTGACCATACGACCCTGCTGCCGTCTCTTGTAGCGCGGCTCGCTCCGGGCGGCAGTCTGGCCATTCAGATGCCAGATAATCTCAATGAACCCGCCCACCGGCTGATGCGCGAAACGGCTGCCCAAGGCCCGTGGGCCGACAAACTCGCCGGGGCTGCTGGCCAACGAACGGCGATGGCTGATGCAAACGGCTACTACGATTTGTTGAGTTCAAGCTGTGCCCGGGTGGATGTGTGGCGCACCACCTACCATCACCCTCTTGCAGGCGGCGCCGCTGCGGTGGTGGAGTGGTTCAAGGGCAGTGGCTTGCGACCCTTTCTTGATCCGCTCGACGAGGCGGAGCGGGAGGAGTACCTGCGGCGCTATACCGCGGCGATCGAACAGGCGTACCCCCTGTTGGCCGATGGCGGGGTGCTGTTGCCGTTTCCACGATTGTTTATTGTGGCAACGCGGTAAAAACACCCCCACAGAGAAAAACCGATGCTGAGAAGCACGTAGTAGCTTCTAAAGCAGCTGATCAACCAAAACCGCGTTGGAATAGATCAAGCTGCCATCGCTCGCTCGATGCCCGACCAAATGGAACTGACCACGTTCGTGGTGCAAATAGACACGCATTTGGCAATCGGACAAGGGGCCGTATCCCTCCGGCATGATCAAGTCCAGCGAGTTCATATCGACATCGACCATGGCTTCAGGCTCATGGGTCTTCTGCAGGTGTTCTTCGGCCTGCTCCAGACGCACGTGGAGAGGGCCATCGACGTAAAAATGAATGTCCCCCACCGGGGTGGACTTTTGGTCGCCGCTGATTTTGCACCAGCCTTCGATCGTCAAGGTACTCATGACGAAACCTCCGTTATGGACTGCTGGACTCTGTAGCTCTTGCTTCTTCTCAATGCCATCACTTAGCCGATCACTACGCATGGACAGGGTTGGTTTTTTGGGCCGCTTCTGGCCGATCTCTGCCGTCCGTAATCAGAAATTGAGTATAGCTGGCAACCGGGTCTCGCTTGGGGTAGTGAGGCTCGATCAGGGCGGTCAAGCCTTTGCACGGCACTACCCGATCCATCTCGATCAGGAACCGTTCTTTGCGGGTCTGCTTACGCTTACCGGCATACTCGGGGTCGGCGAAGGTTATTTGCTTCATCGGAAAAGCTCGTGTGACGGGATAGGCGTATTTCATCAAGTTTGGAAAGTCTTTTTCAGCGTTTCCCTAATCATTTTGACTGATCGGAAACAAGTCGCTACGCCAAAATTAGTCTCGGGAGACGTGATGCCGAGTATCTACAGTTATAGGTAGCGAATAGGTTTAAATGATTAACTTAATGTTGGAATTGGAATGTCTGGGCGTCGGGTTTTTCAGAAAAAGCGCTTGTTCCGTTCATGCACTATACTTCTTGCTGACTTTGCCGCCAGGATGGGTGGTGCTTGTCTATCCTGCTTGGGCGTCAGATTGATATTAATTTGACGATGCTGTTGAGTGGCGATGCTTTTGCATAACCAGCGAGTAACAGGAATAGGATGAAGAGAAAATGGCAATAGCAATTATCTTGATTCTAATCGTTGTTGCATCAGTGCTGTTCAACATACTAGCGCCTTGGCAGGCGACACCAGCAGCTTCCAACTGGGGGTCAATAGACACCACCCAGTTCATCACCCTGGTCATGAGCGGAATATTTTTCATCGCCATCACGGTATTTATGGCGGTAGCCTTGATGCGTTATCGTCACAAGGAGGGTGCCAAGGCGGCCTACCAGCCAGGAAATAAAAAGGTGGAGTTATGGTTAATTATCGTTACCTCGGTAGGTATTGCCGTGATGTTGGCGCCAGGGCTGGTTGTTTACAGTGATTTCGTCCGGGTGCCGAAAAAAGCTTATGAACTTGAAGTGGTCGCCCAGCAGTGGCAGTGGTCCTTTCGTTTTCCCGGCCAGGACGGGAAGCTGGGCAAATCGGATATCAAGTTTGTTGATTCCACCAACCCCTTCGGCCTTGATCCCATGGATCCTGCCGGGCAGGACGATGTGCTTATAAGAAGCAATGAAGTTCACCTTCCGCTCAATAAGCCGGTAAAAGTTTTACTGCGCTCTAAAGATGTGCTGCACGATTTCGATGTACCGCAAATGCGCAGCAAGATGGATATGGTGCCAGGGATGGTGTCGTACTTTTGGTTTACGCCGACTAAAACCGGGAAATATGAAATCCTTTGCGCTGAATATTGTGGCGTAGGGCATTACAACATGCGCGGCCATATGATCGTCGATGAACAGGACGCCTTCGATCAATGGCTGAGCAGCCAACCGACTTTTGCGCAGACATTAGCGACAGCTGCCAAGCCCAGTCGGGACAGCGTGCTGGAAAAAGGCCGCCTGTTGGTCGAAAAGCACGGCTGCAGTGCCTGCCATAGCCAGGATGGCAGTGCCAGTCTCGGCCCGGGATGGAAGGGGCTGTACGGCCGCACTGAGCAGCTTGCCGATGGCACCAGTGTGCTGGTCGATGAGGCCTACCTGAAAGCGGCGATCCTCGATCCGAAGGCCCGACGGGTACAGGGCTACCCGCCAGTCATGGTGGCCTATACTCTCAGTGACGATGAACTGGGTGCTCTCGTCGCCCTGATCAAATCACTGGGTACTGCGCGCCAGGGCGATGAACTTTCTGCCAGCGAAGCGTCGGGCCCAGGTGACGACCTGGCGGCGCAGGGACAGCGGCTGGCCGAGTCGCTCGGCTGTCTGGCCTGCCACAGCGTCGATGGCAGTAAGGGCGTCGGCCCCAGCTGGCAGGGCCTGTATGGCAAGACAGAAACCCTTGACGACGATACGAGGATAAAGGTCGATGAGGACTATATAAAAGAATCGGTTCTTAAGCCTAACGCCAAAATCGTCAAGGGCTACGCACCCATCATGCCTACCTTTACGCCGAGTGATAAGGAGTTGAGCGCACTGATCGCTTTTATCAAATCCAAAGCGAATGCCGACGCTGATGCGAGCAAGGCGCAGCCAGGAAAGTCGCCGTAAGCAGCCAGCAATACACCGAAACTTCAGCAGGAGGATGACGTGATGGCCTATGCGGAGCAAGCCGAAACAGAAGCACTGCACGAACCCAAAAGTTTCCTGACCAAATATATCTGGAGTCAGGACCACAAGGTCATCGCCATTCAGTATTCCTTGACGGCTATATTCGTGGGGCTCATCGCCGTGGTGTTGTCCGATTTGATGCGCTTGCAGATAGGCTTCCCCGGTAGTTTGGGGTTCATGGACGCCAGTACTTACTATCAGGCGATGACCATGCACGGCATGATCATGGTCATTTACTTGCTGACGGCCTTGTTTCTGGGTGGCTTCGGCAACTATCTGATCCCGCTGATGGTGGGGGCCCGCGACATGGTCTTCCCCTACGTCAACATGCTGAGTTACTGGACCTACCTGCTGGCGGTACTGGTGTTGCTCGCCAGTTTCTTTGTCCCTGGCGGCCCCACTGGTGCGGGCTGGACGCTCTATCCGCCACAGTCCATTACCAAGGGGACACCGGGGACCGAGTGGGGCATCGTACTGATGCTCGTCTCACTGACGATTTTTATTGTCGCAACCACCATGGGCGGGTTGAACTACGTAACCACTGTGTTGCAGGCGCGCACGCACGGCATGACATTGTTTCGCATGCCGCTCTCCGTATGGGGAATCTTCATGGCCTCGATTATGGCCTTGCTAGCCTTCCCGGCGTTGTTTGTGAGTGCGGTCATGACGCTGTTTGACAAACTGTTGGGCACCAGCTTCTTTATACCGGCGATCATCTCGCTGGGGCAGCAGCTCAATCACCAAGGTGGCAGCCCAATATTATTCCAGCATCTATTCTGGTTCTTCGGCCACCCGGAAGTCTACATCGTTGCTCTCCCCGCGTTTGGTCTGGTCTCCGACTTGATCAGCACGCATGCGCGTAAGAGTATCTTCGGCTACCGAATGATGGTGTGGGCCATTATCGCGATTGGCGTACTCAGCTTTGTGGTCTGGGCGCACCATATGTATGTCAGTGGAATGAACCCCTACTTTGGCTTTTTCTTTGCCACCACCACCTTGATCATCGCGGTGCCGACCGCACTGAAAGTCTACAATTGGATTCTGACCCTGTGGCGGGGCGACATCCATCTGACCGTGCCGATGCTGTTTGCCCTGGCCTTTATCGTCACCTTCCTGGTCGGCGGTCTGACCGGGTTGTTTCTCGGCAATGTGATCGTGGACATTCCGCTCTCGGACACCTATTTCGTCGTAGCCCACTTTCATATGGTCATGGGTGTCGCACCGGTACTGGTGGTGTTCGGCGGCATTTATCATTGGTTCCCGAAAGTAACCGGGCGCATGACCAACGACACCCTGGGCAAGCTGCATTTCTGGATTACATTTCTGGGCACCTACGCGATCTTCTTCCCCATGCACTACCTGGGTTTCCAGGGCATGCCACGCCGCTACTATGCCTATGACAACTACGCGTTCATCCCGCAGTCTGCGCAAGATTTGAATGCCTTCATTACGGTGGTCGCATTGACCGTCGGCGTTTCCCAACTGCTGTTCCTGTTCAACCTGGCCTGGAGTGTATTTAAAGGCAAGCCTGCAGGCAGTAATCCCTGGGGCGCGGCCAGTCTGGAATGGCAAACGCCGAACACCCCGCCGATACACGGTAACTGGGGAGCGAAGCTGCCGGTCGTGCATCGCTGGGCCTATGACTACAGTGTGCCGGGGATAGAGCAGGATTTCGTTCCGCAAACAGTCTCCGCCGAGGAGCTGGAGCAGATGCGGCAACTCAGTGCCGGAACCAGGATAGCGGACGTTAAAACATGAACAGACTGCTATTGAAAAACGCCGACAGCGCTGATCCCGGCGGCAGTTGGAGTCGCGATCCTGAGGATATTCAGGCCGTCGAGGGTGCCGATAGAATCCAAAACGCAAGAATAGGCCTGCGCTTGTTTCTGGCCGTGGTGAGCTCGTTATTCTTTCTCTTCCTGGTCGCCTTTATCGAGCGCTCACAGGTGGCCGACTGGCAACCCTTGACGGAGCCCTTGGCGCCGTTAGCCAATCTATGGCAGATATGGCTGAATTCGGCTTTTCTGGTATTCAGTTGCATCGCACTGCAGTGGTCGCGTATGGCCGCCCGACAGGCTCGACTGGACGCAACGGTCATTGGCTTTGCATTGGGGGGCGTATTTGCAGTTGCCTTTCTGACGGGACAAGTCTGGGTCTGGCAGCAGTTTGTCGCCTGGGGCTACTTTGTCGCCAGCAATCCGGCCAACAGTTTCTTCTACCTGTTGACCGGCCTGCATGGGTTCCACCTGCTGGGCGGGCTGATAGCCTGGAGTAGAACCGTCGCTAAATTCCTGCATCACGTACCGTTGTCGCAACTCAGCGCCAGCGTAGAGCTCTGTGCCATCTATTGGCATTACTTACTGGGTCTTTGGTTCGTGCTATTCGCTTTGCTGACCAGCACGCCGGCAACCTATGAAGCCATCGCCAGATTCTGCGGCCTGAGGTGAAAAGCCATGGCATCGCACCCACCAGCCCCAGTCGAGTCCAGTTCATCCAATCCACCAGGCTCGCCGCCTGCACCGGGATGGCAGGGCATCGCCAGCGACTGGTCCTCGGATAGAGAGGCTTTCAGGCAGGTCCCCTGGGGCAAGGCGATGATGTGGATATTCCTGCTCAGCGATACTTTTGTATTCACCTGTTTTTTAACCGGCTACATGTCGGTACGCATGACCATCACCAGCGCCTGGCCGAACCCTAGTGAAGTGTTCGCATTGACGATCGGCGGTAGAGAAATCCCGCTTATTCTGATCGCCATCATGACCTTTGTGCTGATCAGTAGCAGCGGCACCATGGCCATGGCAGTTAATTTCGCCTATCGCCGTGATCGCGCGAAAACCACTGCCTTGATGCTGGCGACCGCAGCCTTGGGTGCGACCTTCGTCAGCATGCAGGCATTTGAATGGAGCAAGCTCATCGCAGAAGGGGTTCGTCCCTGGGGGAACCCCATGGGGGCGGCGCAATTTGGTGCCAGCTTTTTCATGATTACCGGTTTCCACGGACTGCATGTGTCAGTCGGCGTCATCTACCTCAGCATTGTGGCGCTGAAAGTATTGCGGGGAGATTATGAGCGCTCCGGAAACTATCAGATCGTCGAGATAGCCGGGCTTTACTGGCACTTCGTGGACTTGGTGTGGGTGTTTATTTTTGCTTTCTTCTATTTATGGTAGGTCTAAGAGACTGTTCATGATCGTGACAATCATGAACAGGTTCTGAAGAGGAGCACTGATGATGGCGCATGCTCAGGGTCAGCAACATCCAATTAGTTTGTACCTTAAAATATGGGGGCTGTTATTCGTCCTCAGCACGCTATCGTACCTTGTCGACTATTTTCACTTCCAGGGCTACCTTAGGTGGTCCCTGATTATCACTCTCATGTTGTTGAAGGCAGGTTTAATTGTCTCCGTCTTCATGCATATGGCCTGGGAACGGTTGGCCATGGTCTACGCCATATTGGTGCCACCTTTATGTTTGCTGGTGCTCGTCGGACTGATGGCCACCGAGGCGGACTATGTTTTCCTCAGCCGGATAATTTTCTTCGGCCAATAAGTAACTTCCGGATGGCCTTAAGAAGCCTCCTGGTGCTAATCCGCAATAAATGGCTTTATGCGTTATATCGTTATATCGTTCGCTTGAACTGATGCCATCTGTGCAGCCAGGCTACTGTCCAGTGGGGGGCTGCCGCTCCCGTGCCGGCGATCTTCAGCCTTGGATAATGTTCGATTACCCGGTTCAATACCGATTCCTGATCCGGCTCAACATCCACGAAGAAGATATGTTTGCCCTCTTCTACCACCTGTTTAAAACTGCGGAAGTGAGTATTTGGCACCTGGATACCAAAAAAACCACCTTCCCAGATACAGAAGCCCAATACAACAATGGCAAGGAAGATAAAAGGCACCCAGCCTGCGGGGGATTCGGTCCAACCCAGCCAATAGGCACCGCCAAGGACCAGCGCCGCGAGTGGCACACCGACCACCGCACCAATCTCGCCAGAGTGAACAGCATCTTGTTTCATTAACGAGTTAACCTCGTGGAGGTGATGTTGTTCAACATCAGAAGCTTTTTCACTGAGCACATGAATTTGTTCGGTATTGATGCCGTTGGCTTCCAATTCATTTTCAACGGTTTCTAGATCGTCGAAATTGTCACTGATATAATAGTATCGATTCACTCCACACCTCCCATCTCGGGTTTGCCGTAGACCTCCTCTGTCCTGCAGCCGTTAACTGAAATTTGCAGTCGGTATCTGTACCCGTGGGGAACGTTGCACACTTCATGCAATTCGAACGAAGTATAGCATTCCATGGCATACATGCTGGTAAGTGTCAAAATCTAAAAACAGCATAAGGCCTGGCGCACCCCGACGAATTCTGCCTCGCAGCGCCACCAGAAAGTTCGCCCAACAAGACCGGAAACAGGTCCTGAAATCGGCCAGACGCTGGTTTAGAACTGTCGAAAGACGGGGTGACCTCAGCGAGCTGCATGACAGCCTTCAGGCGCGTGGATGCGCGCCCAAGGGCTGTTTGCCGAGCTGCTGGCGCAGCGCTTCAAGCTGGCGCTCATGGGACTCGTATTTTCGGAGCGTCGACGTTCGTTGGCGGGGCGATCGAGCAGGCGTACCCCGTGTTGGCTGATGGCGGGGTGCAGTTGCCATTTCCACGGTTGTTTATTGTGGCGATGCAGTAAAAACGGTCGAAGCGCTCGTCCTTCCATACGCTTTCGACACGGGCTGTACGTGGGTCTTGAAAGCAGCACTTAAACCGCACCCACAAAAAAACCGGCTGACTGAGCCGGTTTTTTGTTGTCTCTACATCCCCCGTCAAAGCTGCCTGACGTTGGACTCAATCAAGTGGAGCGGGTGAAGGGAATCGAACCCTCGTTATCAGCTTGGGAAGCTGGAGTAATGCCATTATACGACACCCGCTCAGAGCGGCTGACTTTGTACCAGATGTGGGCGGGGATTTGAAGTTTTTCTTTGGGGGGATCTGCGTTTATGTGTTTTTTTTCGGGACGCAGTGGGCAACATTCAATCGTCGACGGCGGCGGAGGCAGCGCTGACGATCGGGGCACAGATGAAGTGAGAGACCGTTTTGCGGTCTTTCGCGGGCAGGCCTCGCTCCTACAAGAATGTGGAGTTCTTAGGGGAGCGAGGTTGCCTGCGTTGACGCAGTTTCACATTGCCAATGCATGATGGTCCCGAACGTAGTGGTAACGCGGTCGGCTTTCGTGTCGGGCCGGTTTCAAAAAGTCGATCAGGGCTTGGCGACTGTCTCGGCAGGCGGCTTTATGCTCTATGTCGAGAAAGTGTCCGGCGGCCTGGATGGTGCTGAAGGTGCTGTGTTGCACATGGTTGGCGAACAGTTTGGCGTCGTCGGGGGAGGTGTATTCGTCCCATTCGCCGTTCATGAACAGCATCGGTACGTTGATTTTTTTGGCCGCGTTGAGATAGCACAGGCGATCGCTGTTGAGCACTTCACTGATGTGGAAGTGCATCTGCCCGTATTCGTGTTCGGCGAGGCTGCTGACGTGCCGGTAGTTGAAACGCTTGAACAACGACGGCAGGTGTTTGCCGATGGTGCTGTTCACCAGGTTGCCGACACGGTCGCGGTCCAGGCTGCCGAGGTAGTCGACACCACGTTCGAGGTAGTCAAGCATCGGTTCGTTGACCACTGGGGAGAACGAACTGATCACGGCCCTTTCAATGCGCCGTGGACGATGGGCCAAGGCGACCAACGCCGCGGCGCCGCCCCAGGAAAACGACAACACATGTTCGGCGGCGAAGTGGTCGATCAGCTCCAGGAGGATCAGCCCTTCGACTTCCTTGGTGAGCATTTTCTCGTGCAGGTTGTGGGCTTTGGACTTGCCCGCGTAGGGTTGGTCGTAGAGCACGACGTTGAATTGCGGATGAAGGTTCTTCACGGTCTGGGCAAAGGACGCAGTGGTGGCCATTGAGCCGTTGACCAGAATGATGGTCTTTTCTGCGGCATCTGCGCGATAGAACTCCGTGTAGACCCGAAACTGACCCTGTATATCCAGCACAGCGATTTCTGGCCTCATGTCATAAGACTCCTGGCAAGCGGGTATGCGCGCAATGAGATTGCACGAGCTTTGTGACAGGTAGGCATACGCCTGGAATTTTTTGCCCATGTCGATCCGGTGAAATCTGGTCGACGGGTATTGTTATAGGCGGGCGATCTGCCGGGGGAATGCGGAGCCTGAAGGCTCACTGCCGGCAAAAGGTTTCTTAGAATGCGTTGGTGACTCATCGGTCACATTTCGGCCGACGGTTTGATTCAAGCAGGGAGATCCCCATCCCGCAAGTGCCGTTTGTAAATTGATCGACAACTTTCTGCTGAATGGTCGTGACTTGGCGGCGGGTTTTAGATTTGTTGGATTTCTTCAGCGGTCAGCGGGCGATACTCGCCGGGTGCGAGAGCGTCGTCGAGTACCAGTGGCCCCATGCATTCGCGATGCAGGCGCAGGACTTTATTGTTGAAGTGGCCGAACATCCGTTTCACCTGGTGGTAACGGCCTTCGACGATGCTCAGCCGCGCGCTCTTTGGCCCGAGCACGACCAGTTTGGCCGGTTGGGTGGTGAGATCTTCGAAGGCGAAGTACAGGCCCCGGGCGAAGGTCTGCGCATACTCGGGGCCGATGTCTTGTTCGGTCTCGACGTAATAGATTTTCCCCAGTTTGGTCTGCGGCTGGGTCAGGCGTCGCGACCAGCTGCCGTCGTTGGTGATCAGCATCAGGCCGGTGGTGTTGAAGTCCAGTCGCCCGGCGATGTGCAGCTCGTGTTTGTCCGGCTCATCGATGAGGTCGAGCACGGTCGGGTGCTCAGGGTCGCTGGTGGCGCTGACGCAGCCCGGCGGTTTGTGCAGCATGAAGTAGCGCGGCGGTTTACCGGCTTGCAGCACTTCATCGTCGCACTCCACGCGGCTGAACTCGCGCACATCAAAGTGAGGGTCGCTGACTATTTGCCCGTCGACCTTGATCCTGCGCCCGACCAGTAGCAAGCGCACTTGTTTGCGGTTGAAACGGGGCAGGTTGCTGAGGAAACGGTCAACGCGCATGGCTATCGGCTGATCAGAAAAGGGCCGCGCATCTTACGTGATCTTCCCGGTGGCCGCCTGCAGCTGCGCCTCGACCTGCGCGCAGCGCGGGCACAGGCAGGATAGGTCGCGCAGTTCGACGGGCAGGGCCCGGAGCACTGCCGGATCGATGCTGACGCCATAGCACCAGCAGGCTTGGGCGGCGGTGCGCGGATCGGCCAGGGTGCAGTCGTTGCCAGCACCGCAGGCCGGGCAGAGATTGGGTTTATTCATAGCTTGAGAGAGGTTTTTCCACACAGGTTCGATTACGGCCAGTCTGTTTCGCACGGTACATTGCATGGTCGGCACGCGACAACAGGTTGTGCAGCGTGTCGTCGGGTTGGAGGGTGGAGAGACCGATGCTGACGGTGATCCGCAGCGCTTGGCCTTCATAGGCATAGCGTTGTTGCTTGATCTGTTGACGGATTTTCTCGGCGATCATCTGACCGTTGCCGCTGTCGGTATCTTTGAGCAGCACGATGAATTCTTCACCGCCCCAACGGCAGACGATGTCTGACTGGCGCAGGCAGCTCACCAGATCACGGGCGAAACCGCTCAGCACCTGGTCACCGGCGAGGTGGCCGTAAGTGTCGTTCAAGCGCTTGAAGTGGTCCAGGTCCAGCAGCAAGGCTGTCAGCGGTTTCGGTTCACGCTGGGCTTCATGCATGGCCTGGACAGCCAGCAGATCGAAGCCGCGACGGTTCGGCAGGCTGGTGAGGCTGTCGAGGGTAGCCTGGGCTTGGATCTTGCGCTGGTAGCGGTTCAGCAGGCGGTTGAGCAAGGCCAGGATAATCAGCGTGATGATCAGGCAGATCAGCAGGTTGAGGTACAGCGACTGGCGGATTTCACCGAGGGCACTGTCTTCGCGTTTATCGACGAACAGGTACCAGTTCAGCTCCGGGATGAAGCGCACGTTGAGGAAATGTCCCTGGCCCTGGGCCGAATACTCATAACTGCCGCTGTGGGGTTTGGGCAGTCTGGTCAGCAGGTCTTTCATGCTGTCGAGTTCGCTGAGGGTCTGCCCGACCCGCGCACCTTGGGGCCCACCCTCGGCACCGGTGAGCACCAGACGGCCATAGGTGTCGACGAAGTACACGCTGCGCTGGTAACGCTGCTGGTATTTGTCGATCAGCTTGACCACCGCGTCGACGGTCAGACCAACGCCGGCAGCGCCGATGAACTGGTCTTTGTAATCGTAGACTTTGTAGTTGATGAAGAAGGTCAGGCTGTCGTGGTTGGCCAAGTCAGGATCGACGTTGATCTCATACGGTTCGGCCATGTCGCGCACGCGGAAGTACCAGGCATCACGGGGCTCTTGGGTGCTGATTTTTTTCAGCACACCTTTGGCGTGGTAGTAGGTCAGGCTGCTGTCAGAGACGAAGAACGCGGTGTAGGCGTCGTAGTGAGTCATGACTTCGTTGAGGTAGCGGGTCATTTGCTCAGGCTCGCGTTCGCCAGCCACTACCCAGTCACGCATGAAGGTGTCGCGGGCCATCATCGAGGAAATCAGGATCGGCCGGACCAGGTCTTTCTGGATTTCCGAGTAGACCGTATCGGATGTCAGCGGTAGCTCGGTATTGACGATATTGTCGCGAATCGACGCCCGTGAGGCGTAGTAGCTGAGCAATGAGGTGGCGAGGAAACCACAGCCCAGTAGCGCGATGAGTGTGAGTACCAACGAGCGTTGCGAAAACAGCGCAGAGCGAAGCGGCATGGCAGTTCCGTTGGCAGAGACCGGGTGGGGCATTCTAATGGCGCTGTGCGGAAATAACTGCTTAATTTGTAGGGTTTTTTGAAACCCCTGTAGCAGCAGGCTGCGCCAGCTGCTACAGGGTGGGGGGCTCATGATCGGGTCAATTGCGGCTTTGCAGATACGCCCGCCAACCCCCTGAGTGGCTAATATCCGTAGCACCTTCCAACCCGTACGGTTCACAAATAAACCCGCTCTCCCAACGTCCATCCGCAAGCTGTACTTTGCCCAACCCGAGCGGCGCGGGAATCCCGGTCAGAAACGAGCCCAGTTCACTACTCGGCAATTCCCAGACTTCTACCGCAATCGCCACGCCGCCTTCCGCAACGCGGACCATTGCGGGGCGAAACGGTGGGCCGCCGGCCAGTGCGTGGAGTTGGTAATGCGGCGCGCTTTGAGTGGTTTCAACCAGACGGCCACCCCGTTGCTTGAGTTGCCAGTTCAGCGCCAGCCCATCCAGATGTGCGCCGCAAACCACCAGCCGGGCGCGGTCATTACGGGCAGGATGGGGAGGGGCCGGGGATGTCGAGCCTTGCTGACGTTGCAGCGCATCAGCCACGCTTAGCAAGTACTGGTCGGTAAATGCCCGACCGAACAGCGTCACGCCCCACGGCAGGCCGTTGTTCATGAAACCGCTGGGCACGGCGACGGCGGCGTAGTCCAGCAGGTTCATGAAATTGGTGTAGTAACCGAGTTCTGAGTTGCGCAGTACCGGTTCTGCTGCAAGCTGCGCCAGGGTCACCGGGCGGCCGATGGTTGGCGTGAGCACGCAGTCGAGGTCTTCCAGTGCCTTGTCGCACAGGGCTTTCAAGGCCTGCAGGCGATACTGGGCGCGGAAGGTTTGCACGCCGTCGACTGTCGGTGCCTTGGCCAGCACAGCGCGAATCACCGGCAGTACGGCCTCCGGATTTTGTTCCAGCAACTCGCCGGCCACGCTGTAACGCTCGGCCACCCAGGGCCCTTCATAAAGCAAACGGGCGGCCTCCAGGAACGGTGACAAGTCGAGTTGCACCGCTTCGCCGCCAAGTTTTTTGAGTCGATCAATGGCGTCTTCGAACAGCGCGGGACCTTCCTCGCAGCCGAAGAATTGCAGATCTTCAACTCGCGGCACGCCGAAGCGCAACGGTCGCGGAGTGCCAAAGGCTGAGCCATCGTTCCACAATGGGTTGCAGCGGCTGTACTCGTCACGCGGATCGAGCCGCGCGGTCAGGGCCAGCAACCGGCTGGCTTCACGAGCCGTCGCGGTAAAGGTCGTCACGCAGTCCAGAGTGCGGCAGGCCGGGACTACACCAGCAGTGGAGATCAAGCCTTTGGTGGCTTTCAACCCAAGCAGGTTGTTCAAAGCAGCGGGTACTCGACCGGAACCCGCCGTGTCGGTACCTAGTGCAAAACTCGCCACACCCAGCGCCACCGCCAATGAAGAGCCGGCGCTGGAACCTCCCGACGGGTATTCCGGCAACACGCTGTTGGGGCAAGCGCCGTAGGGCGAGCGGCTGCCGTTGAGGCCTGTGGCGAATTGGTCGAGGTTGGTCTTGCCCAACGGGATTGCGCCGAGCGCCAGTAGTTGCTCGACGATGGTCGCTGAACGCTGCGGTACATAAGCGAACGCCGGGCAGGCGGCGGTGGTGGGAATGCCCGCCAGGTCGATGTTGTCCTTGATCGCGAACGGCACGCCGTACAGCGGCAAACTGTCGATGTCGCGACCGTCCAGCATGGCGAGGTACGGTTCCAGTTCAGCGACGCTGAGCAGGTGGATAAACAGGTGATAGTCCGGGTTCAGCGCGGCGGCTTTTTCCCGCAGGCTCAGCAGCAGCTGCCGAGGCGTGGTGCTACCGGCGCGATAGGCCGCACGCAGGGCATCGAGTTGCAGATTGATGGTCATGGCTTGAGTCCTTCCTTCTTTAAATGAGATCAGTCGAGTTCCAGCACCACGACCCGCTGCCCGGCGCGCACCGCGCAACCGGGTTGCACGCGGATCTCCCGGACCACACCGGCCATGGGCGCGAGCACCGGGATTTCCATCTTCATCGACTCCAGAATCACCAGCACATCACCGGCGGCGACCCGGCTGCCGGTTGCTACCTGAACCTGCCAGAGGTTGCCGGCAATGTGGCTGTCGACGCTCTGCTGGCCTGTTTCCAGTGGCGCATCTTCGGCCTGTTCGGGTACCCGCTCCTCGCTGTCGAAATGCGCCTGGCCGCTGGCGATCCAGCGTTCGCGCTCGGCGTTGAAGGCGCTCTGTTGCTGTTGGCGGAACGCAGCGATGCTCTCGGCTTCTTTGGCCAGAAAGGCTTGGTAGTCGGCAAGCCTGAGCTGGCTATGTTCAATGCTCAGCTCAAAGCGCCCCAGCGGGAAATCACGACGAATCTGCAGCAGCTCATCGGCGCTCACCGGGTAAAACCGGATCTGGTCGAAGAAGCGCAGCAGCCACGGTTTACCGTCGAATGCCGCGACCTCGCGGTAGCGGTTCCACATTTGTAACGTGCGACCGACGAACTGATAACCACCTGGGCCTTCCATGCCGTACACGCACAGGTAGGCGCCACCGATGCCCACCGAGTTTTCGGCGGTCCAGGTCCGTGCCGGGTTGTACTTGGTGGTGACCAGCCGGTGCCGTGGATCGAGCGGGGTGGCGACCGGCGCACCGAGGTAGACGTCGCCCAGACCCATCACCAGATAGCTGGCATCGAACACCGTGCGCTGGACTTCGTCGAGATTGGGCAGGTCGTTGATGCGGCGGATGAACTCCAGGTTGCTTGGGCACCAGGGCGCATCCTTGCGCACGGTGGTCATGTATTTCTCGATGGCCAGCTGGCAGGCCGGGTCATTCCAGGACAACGGCAGGTGGACGATGCGCGACGGTACTTGCAGGTCTTCGGCGGCGCACACCGCATCCCATTCGCCGGCAACGATGCCGAGCAGATCGGCCAGCGGCAGTTGCTCGGGTTGGTAATGCACTTGCAGCGAGCGGATACCCGGGGTCAGGTCGATCACCCCGTGCAGTGCTTTGCTTTGCAGCGCTTGCATCAGCGCGTGACCACGGAAGCGCAGCACCAGATCCAGCTCGGGGGCGCCGATTTCCAATAGCAGATGGGTGTCGCCGGACAGCCGTGCGATCAAGCGCGTGTCGTCCTGGCCGAGGTCCAGAACGATGGGCGAAACCAATTCCTCTGGACGCGGGCTTGCTCGCGATGGGGCCAGACCAGACACCGCGTCAACTTCATCGCGAGCAAGCTCGCTCCCACATAGATAGGGTTTACAAGCCAAGGCTCGTGCTGTGTCGATACCGACGGGAAAGAACTGCACCTTGTCCCCAGCCTTCAACTGCCCCAACTGCCACAGATCCGCCTCGATCACCGTCACCGGGCAAACGAACCCACCCAGGCTTGGGCCGTCGGGACCGAGGATCACCGGCATGTCGCCGGTGAAATCCACCGCGCCGATCGCGTACGGGTTGTCATGGATATTCGAGGGATGCAGCCCGGCTTCGCCGCCATCGGCGCGAACCCATTCGGGCTTGGGGCCGATCAGCCGTACGCCGGTGCGGCTGGAGTTGAAATGGACCTCCCATTGGGTGGCGAAGAAGGTCTGGATATAGCCTTCAGTGAAATATTCCGGCGCGGCATGGGGGCCGTAGATCACCCGGATTTGTCGCACTGGCGGCAACTCGAGCACTTGTTCAACCGCAAGGCTTTCCCCCGCGCCATGGTCACTTAACGGGCAAAGATGCAGCACATCCCCAGCCCGCAAGGCACGACCGCCGTGGCCGCCGAACTGGCCGAGTGTGAATGTGCTTTTGCTGCCCAGATAGTCCGGCACTTGCAGGCCACCGCGCAGGCACAGGTAGCTGCGAGCACCGACTCCGGTGATGCTACCCAGACCCAGGGTCGCACCGGCCGGAATCAGAAGGGTGGTGTTCATCGGTGCCGGTTGGCCGTTCAGCGTCAGCGCAATGACAGCGCCAGTGACCGCTACTACGGCGTCGCAGTTGAAGCGCAGCAACGGTCCGCTCATGGTAATTTCCAGCGCGGCGGCACCTTCTTCGTTACCCAGCAAGCGATTGCCCAGGCGCAGAGCCCGGCTGTCCATCGGCCCCGACGGCGGCACGCCAACCGCCCAGTAACCGAGGCGACCAGGGTAGTCCTGCACGCTGGTCTGGGTGCCGGCGCTGAGCACTTCGAAGGTATTGGCCTGGTAGAGAAGACCTTCGAGGCAACGGGTCCAGGGCTGGCCGCTGGCGAACGGTACATCGAGCAATATCTGCCGCAGGTAATCGCGGTTGGTTTCCACGCCGTACAGCAGGCTGTCGCCCAAGGCTTGATGCAGATCGGCGCGCGCCTCTTCGCGGCTGGGCGCCCAGCTGATGAGTTTGGCGATCATCGGATCGAAGTAGGGCGCGATCTCGCAACCGGCCTCGACCCAGGTGTCGATGCGCAACTGTTTGCCATCGGCCACCGGGAAATTCACGGCGCTCAGCAGGCCAGGACTGGGCTGGAAATCCCGGCCCGGATCTTCGGCATACAACCGTGCCTGAATCGCATGACCTTCGGCTTTCAAGGTGCGGCTCAGCTCGCTCAACGGCGGCAGATCACCGGCGGCCAGTTGCACCATCCAGCGCACCAGATCCACGCCCCACACTTGTTCAGTGACGCCGTGCTCGACCTGCAAACGGGTGTTCACTTCCAGAAAATAGAAGCGCTGGGCGTCGCTGTCGAAGACGAATTCCACGGTACCGGCGCTGCGGTAATTCACCGCTTTTGCGAGTTTGATCGCCGCCAGGCACAGCTCCTCGGCCATGCCGTCGGGCAGGTTCGGCGCCGGGGTTTCTTCAAGGACTTTCTGGTTGCGCCGCTGCACCGAGCAATCGCGCACGCCGAGGGCGATGACTTCGCCCTGGCCGTCACCGAACACCTGAACTTCAAGGTGCCGGGCACGCTGGATGTACTTCTCGATGAACACGCCAGCGTCGCTGAAATTGTTCTGTCCCAGGCGCTTCACTGCATCGAAGGATTCGCTTAGCTGCGCCGCGCTACGGCAAACGCGCATTCCAATGCCGCCACCGCCGGCGGTGCTTTTGAGCATCACCGGATAACCGACCTGCTCACCTGCGATCAGCGCGGCGTCGAGGCTGTCCAGCAACCCGGTGCCTTCGAGCATCGGCACGCCGTGTTGTTTGGCCAGGGCACGGGCGGTGTGCTTGAGGCCGAACACCCGCAGTTGTTCTGGCGTTGGCCCGACGAAGGCGATATTGGCCGCTTCACAGGCCTCGGCGAACGCGGCGTTTTCCGAGAGAAAACCATAGCCGGGATGAATCGCCGTGGCGCCGCTGGTCTTGGCGATGGCGAGGATTTTTTCCACCGCCAGATAGGTAGCCGACGCAGCACCTTCGCCCAGGCTGTGAGCTTCGTCGGCATGCAGGATGTGCAGGCTGGCGGCGTCGGCTTCGGAATACACGGTGACGCCCTTGACCTGCAATTCACGCAGGGTTCGCAAGATGCGACAGGCAATGGCGCCACGGTTGGCTATCAACAGTTTTTTGAACATGACAAAACCCCTGGAGGCTGAAGGCAGCTCAGCCCCGACCTGGGATGCGGGCCGTCCCGCAGTTTTCGATGTGCGCCGGGGTCGTCCCAGGCGGCAGAATCAATTTGGTTTAGCCAGGTGATCACCTGTGTTTACCTGATGCACTGCCCCGACCGGCTCTGGCACAGGGCGAACAACCAACGGCGCAGGCGCACGCATTTCAGTTCCATACCAGTAGCTCCGCTGGTGTGGGGTTGTAGGCGTTGCACGGGTTGTTCAGTTGCGGGCAGTTGGATATCAGCACGATCACGTCCATTTCGGCCCGCAGGTCGACGTATTTTCCGGGGGCGGAAATACCGTCCTCAAAGGTCAGGCCACCGTCGGCAGTGACCGGAACGTTCATGAAGAAGTTGATGTTCGGCCCGATGTCGCCTTTGCCCAGGCGCCCGTCATGAGCGCAGGCCCGCAGGTAGTTGTCGCGGCAGCTGTGCATGTAGCGTTTCTCCAACGCGTATCGCACGGTGTTGCTCTCTTGGGCGCAGGCGCCGCCAAGGGTATCGTGGCGTCCGCAGGTGTCTTCGACGATGGTCAGCATCGGCTGGCCCAGGTTGGAAAAGAGCACGCTGCCGGTGCTCAGGTAGACGCTGTTTTGTCGGCGCAAGGTGCGCTGCACGTCATAGCGTTCCCTGGGGTTTTTCAGGCTGTAGAACAAAGTGTCGACGGCTTGATTGCCTTCCAGATCGAGGATGCGCAAGGTCTGTCCGGCCTTGACCTCCATCAGCCACGGCTCGCCGGACGGAATGGTGGCACGGTACACCGCGGTTTCAGGATGCCTGGTGGCAGGGGCGATTGCTAAAGACATGGCGCGATCCTCAGGCGAACAGACGGTCGGTGTTAATGAAGCCGCGCTCGTTCTCGGGACGCGAGGTGCGGCAATGCTTGGCGACGCTGGCGTCGGCGGTCATCCAGCTCAGCTTGAGCGGCTTGGGGGCGTATTCCGGGTTGGGATCCATGGGGTGTTGCAGAGCAGTGAGCACCACCAAGGTGTCCATCGGCGCGTAAAGCTCGATGTAGTCACCGGCCTTGGAGTTACCTTCGATGAAGTGCAAACGTCCGTCGGCATCGACGCTGACTTTGCTGAACAGGTTGAGGGTCATCAGCAGGTCGGACAGGCTCAGCCCCCATTTGCCCAGTTCCACCAACAGGTTGTCGGTACCGTTGCGGTAGAAACCGTTGCGCAGTTCCTGAAAGCGGCCCTGGCCGTATTTTTCCGCCACCTCGTGCGCGCAGAGCACGCCGCCGATGCTATCGCTCCAGCCGCAGGTGTCGGCGGTGATCGCCGCCAGAACGCGGCCCATGTCCGAGTACAGGCAATGGCCGACGGTGAGCCTGGCGGTGTGTTGGCATTTGAGGCTGTCCGGCAGGTTCAGCCGTTCGGTTTTCTCGTTGGCGTTGAGCAGGGTCAGACTGACATTGGCGCCACCACGAATATCGGTCAGGCGCAGCAGTTGGCCACGTTTGAGGACAAAGGAACGATGACCGCCACCGGGGAGCATTTCTTCGGCGAAGGGGGGAAGCAGTTGAGTCGAATCAGTCATGTGAAAAATCCTCTAAGCGATGCGAAGCGTGCCCGCCAGTACTGCCGGCAGGGCGTCGACGGCTTTGCTGTTGGCGCGGCGGTCGCTGTTCAAAGGGATGTCGTAGGTGATGCGTGCGCCATAGGCACCGGGGGCGTGCGGGTCGAGGCGAACCTTGTCGAACACCAGCAAGCGGGTGCCGAGGCTGAAGCCTTCGGACAGGTCATGGGTGACCATGAACACCGTCAGTTGCGTCTCGCGCCACAGTTCAAGCAACAGGCTGTGCATATCTTTGCGAATGCCCGGATCGAGGGCACCGAAGGGTTCGTCGAGCAGCAACACGCGGGGTTTCATGATCAGTGCCTGGGCGATGGCCAGCCGTTGCTGCATGCCGCCGGAGAGCTGCGCCGGGTACTTTTCCAGCGCGTGGCCGAGGCCGACTTTTTTCAGCAATGCGCCTGCTTGCTCCCGCGCCTCGCGCTTGGCATGGCCAAACAAGCGCCCGATCAGTGGCGAGCGTGGCAGTTCGAGGCCAAGGGCGACGTTGTCCAGCACCGACAAATGCGGGAACACCGAGTAACGCTGAAACACCACGCCACGGCTGGCGTCCGGTTCGCTGGCCAGCGTCTTGCCGTCCAACAGGATTTCTCCGCGACTGGCTGTTTCCTGCCCCAGCAGCAATCGCAGAAAGGTCGATTTGCCGCAGCCCGAAGCACCGACCAGGGTGCAGAACTCACCCTCGTCGACGCTGAGGTTGAGCCTTTCGAGCACCACCTGATCAGCGTATTGCTGCCAGACGTTGTTCACCGTAATGAAGCTCATCCCCGCGCTCCTTCGTAGCTCATATCCGTGCTCCTTCGTACCAGGGGAAAGCCCGCTGGGTCAGGCGTTTGAGTCCCCAATCCATCAGCCAGGCGAGCAGGGTGATCCACACCACGTATGGCAGGATCACATCCATCGCCAGGTAGCGGCGCACCAGAAAAATCCGGTAGCCCAAGCCGTCGGTGGAGGCGATCGCTTCAGCGGCGATCAAAAACAGCCACGCCGAACCGAGCATCAGTCGAAGCGAGATCAGCAAGCGTGGCAGCAGTTGCGGCAGGACTACCCGCAGAATCACGGTCCAGGTCGAAGCACCGAGCGTCTGGGCCTTGATCAGTAGCTCGACGGGGATTTCCCGGGCGCGCTGTTCCAGATCGCGGGCCAGGCACGGGGTGATGCCGATCACGATCAGCATCACTTTCGATAACTCGCCCAGACCAAAAACGATGAACAGAATCGGCAGGATCGCCAGCGGCGGCACCATCGACAACACCGTCAACAAGGGCGACAACGGCGCGCCGAACAACGGCAGCGTGCCGGCGGCAATGCCCAGGCACAGGCCCGCCAGAGCGCTGATGCCCAGGCCAATGGCCAGCCGCTGGAGGCTGGCACCGGTGTCCTGCCACAGCAGGTAGTCGCCGCTGCGCGGGTCGGCGGTGAAGGCCAGGCGTTTCACCGCGTCGGCCATTTGCCCGGCGCTGGGTAGCAGCTTGTCGTTGGGGTTGTCCGTCAGCCGCTCGGCCGAGCCCGTGAAATAGGCGAACAGCACCAAGGCGAACGGCAGGATGACCAGCAACAGGCGACTCGGGTTATCCGGGTGGCGATTGATCAGGCGCATGGCCATGTTCTCCGGTTACTGACAACGTGGCTCACAGCTTGGAGTCGGCGGCCAGCTGCACGTAGCTCGGGTCGAAGTGCAGCTTGAGGTTGGCCTTGTCACCGCTGGTCACGCCGTTGGCGAAGGACATGCCGACAGCGCTGGTGTCCTTGGCGCCTTCACCGAGAAGCCCGTGCTGGAAGGAGAACTCGGCGACCTTGCGCATGGTGTTCGGCAGTTGCGCGCTGGTAGCGAAATCGAGTGCTTCTTTAGGGGTGGAAAACAACTTGGTGGTGTCCAGTTGCGACTGGAAGCCCGGCAGGTCGGTGCCCGACGCTTTGGCCATGTGTTCCAGCGCTGCAGTGCTGGCGGCGGATTTGGCGTTCATCAGGGCGACCACTTCAAACCAGGCGCCGGTCAGTGCCTTGCCCAGTGCCGGGTTGTCCTTCAGGGTCTGGGTGTTGACGACCATCATGTCCATGATTTCGCCGGGTACCTTGCTCGAGTCGAACACCTGGGTGACGCCAGGCTTGGCTTTGATGTCCGACAGCATCGGGTTCCAGGTGGTGACGGCGTGTACTTGATCGGTATTGAAGGCGGCGGAGATGTCGGCGTCGGAAGTGTTGACTACCTTCAGGTCTTTCTCGGTGAGATCGACCGAGTCCAGCGCGCGCGCTAACAGGTAGTGAGAGACCGACAGCTCCACCAGATTGACGTTCATTCCTTTAAGGTCGGCGACAGTCTTGCCTTCACCTTTGACTACGATGCCGTCATTACCATTGGAAAAGTCGCTGACGATCAGCGCGGTGCTTTCCACGCCACCAGCGGCGGGAATGGTCAAGGCGTCCATGTTGGTCATGCTGCAGCCGTCGAACTGGCCGGCGGTGTACTGGTTGATCGATTCGACATAGTCATTGAGCTGCACCACATCGATTTTGATGCCGTACTTTTTCGCCCACTTGTCGACGATGCCTTGGCTGCCTGCGTATTCCCAGGGCATCCAGCCGGCGTAGATGGTCCAGCAGACGCTGAAGTGGTCTTTCTGTGCGGCCTGGGACGAGAAGCTCACGAGGGCCGCGAAAGCGGCGGCGAGCAGGGCGGGTAAACGAAGTTGGGACATGAGTGGTTCTCCAGTTGATCAAGGGCGCACAGGAGCACGCGGCACCGCGAACGGTGGCTTGTCTCCCGGGCTTTTATCCCGCCGTGTAACCTCAACTGGAGGTCGCCGACTCTCGGACCAGTCACTCGCCCAAGCGAGCCGGAACCCTAGTCAGCCATTGCAAATTGTGGTGCCGCGAACCTGTGATGACTCCTGCACGCAGTTGACTAAGCGAGAGGCGTGCCAAGTGTTGTCGAGCGTTGATCCAGAGGGTCTGGCTCAAGGGTCGGAGGATGGGCGCAGGTAATCCTGCTGCGTTGTGGTGCTTGTTCGCACCGGGATAGGGCAATCATGGCCGTGCTCCACCTATATAAATGTATTGCTGAATCGCACCGGATTCCTTTTTTGCTGTCAGATGTTTCGTCAGTCAGCTGATGTTGACTGCCGCCGACCAGCGACGCTGGTGTGTGCACTTTCGCGGTCCAGGAGGCCGCCATGTATCGACGACTTATTCTGATTGCTTTACTGGGTTTGTCTCTTTCTGCGTGCGTGCCCTACTACGATGGGGAATCGAGCTACTACCGTTCCGAGGTCTATACCACGCCTGCCCCGGCTTATTACAACGGCGGCGGGTCCTACTACTATCAGGACCGCAGCCGTTACTACGCACCGTCGCCGCGTTACTACCCGGCGCCACGGTATTACCAAGAGGCTCCACGCGTGGTGTACCGGCCTTTTCCAAACCGCGGTTGGGATTTCCATGATTGCCATGATGACCGTCGTGAAAGTCGTCATGAGGAACGTCATGAGGAGCGTCATGACGACAACCGTCACGGCGACCGTGATCACGGAGATCGCGGCCACAGAGGTGACTGGAACCGCGACTGGAACCGCTAAGTACGACTGTTATCGAGCGGCGCATCAAGCGCCGCTTTTTTTGTCCGGGATTCAGTAATCGGACAAGTCCGCGAGCGGATGTCGACCCTCCCAAACCTTGTGAAAATGCGCTTCGACCACCGCGTCAGGAATTGCATTGATATCGGGCCAATGCCAATGGGGCTTTTGGTCCTTGTCGATCAACCGTGCGCGCACCCCTTCACTGAATTCCGGATGACGACAGCAGTTCAGACTCAAGGTGTATTCCATCTCGAACACCTGGGCCAGTGACAGGTGGCGGGCACGGATAATCTGCTCCCAGACCAGATGCGCGGTCAGCGGGCAGCCCTCGCTCATGGTTTTCGCCGCGCGACTGAGCAGAACGTCGTTGTGATCGCGCAGCAGGCTGATGGCACGCCAGGCACAGCGCACCTCGCTGACATCCAGACATTCATCGATCTGTTCACGCCGCGGCAGCCACTGTGCTGGCGGTAATTGCCCGATGGCTTCCTGCTGCAAGGCCTTGAGCAGGCTGTTGAGCTGCATCGGCGTCTGTTCCTGCCAGTTCAGTTGCAACAGTCCCTCGATCAACTCCTCTTGCTGTTCATCCAACAGAAAGCGGTCGGCCAGGTCCAGATCGATCGCATCGCGGCCATTCATATGGGCACCGGTCAATCCCAGGAACAACCCGAGTTTGCCTGGCAGGCGCGAAAGGAACCAACTGGCGCCAACATCCGGGTACAAGCCAATGCTGATTTCCGGCATGGCCAGCCGGCTGCTGGGGGTGACGATGCGAATACTCGCGCCTTGCAATAGCCCCAAGCCACCTCCAAGCACATAGCCGTGACCCCAGCAGATCAGTGGTTTGGGGTAGGTGTGCAGGCGGTAGTCGAGGCGGTATTCTGCCGAAAAGAAGTGCGCAGCCAAGGGCGGAACTTCACCCGGATGAGCACGACAGGCCTCAACCAGGTTAAGGACCTCACCACCTGCGCAAAAAGCTTTGGTGCCGTTGCCGCGCAACAGCACACAAACGATCTGCGGGTCTTTGGCCCAGACGTCCAGGCGTTCGCTCAAAACGTGGATCATCGGCAGGGAAAGGGCGTTCAGGGACTTTTCGGCATCCAGGCTGGCGATGCCGATGCGCGCGCCGTCGGTGCCCGTGAGTTCTTCGAAGTGCAGATTCATTTTGACCTCGATGACTGAATTGAGCGTTCAGTATGATCGCTATACGGGAAAGTGCCGGTTCTGCGTCAGATCAATTGACAAGGGGCACGGGCTTTCTTAGGGTGCGCCGATAGTTTTTTCTGGACCAAGCGATGAATTCTGACGACCGTATCAAACTCGAACCGAGCTGGAAGGAGGCACTGCGTGCGGAGTTCGACCAGCCGTATATGGCCGAGCTGCGCGAATTTCTGCGTCAGGAATACGCCAGCGGCAAGGAAATCTATCCGCCAGGGTCAATGATTTTCAATGCGCTGAACCTGACCCCTCTGGACAAGGTCAAGGTGGTGATCCTCGGTCAGGATCCGTATCACGGCCCGGGACAGGCTCACGGCTTATGCTTCTCGGTGCAACCGGGTGTGCCGGCACCGCCGTCGCTGGTAAACATCTATAAAGAGCTCAAGCGTGACCTGAACATCGACATTCCCGCTCACGGTTGCCTGCAAAGCTGGGCCGAGCAGGGCGTGCTGATGCTCAACACCACCATGACCGTCGAGCGCGCCAACGCCAACTCCCATGCGGGCAAGGGCTGGCAGTTCTTTACTGACCGGGTTATCGAGATCGTCAGCGAACACCAGCCGCATCTGGTGTTCCTGCTGTGGGGCGCGCATGCCCAGAGCAAGCAGAAACTGATCGACGCGACCAAACACCTGGTGCTGACTTCAGTGCATCCGTCCCCGCTATCCGCTTATCGCGGGTTCTTTGGTTGCGGGCACTTCAGCCGGGCCAACAAGTTTCTTGAGCAGAATGGCCAGACGCCGATCGAGTGGCGATTGCCGCCGGTCTAGTAACCATGATCATTCCCACGCGGGAGCGTGGGAATGATCAGAGTCAGACTCGCCCGCGAAGACGGACGAGCAGTCGACGAGATCTCTGACCGTCAGTCGCGGCAGCATTAAGTGTGGATCGTTCCCACGCTCTGCGTGGGAATGCCTCATTGGACGCTCTGCGTCCGCTTCGGCAGTGACGCGGAGCGTCACGGGCTGCATTCCCACGCAGAGCGTGGGAACGATCAAATGTCAGGCCTTCTCCGGCAACTTATCCCAATACCGGAACAACGGTTCAGCCAGAAACAACACAAACAGCAACCGCATCACCTGCATCGCCGTCACCAGAGGCACCGACAGTTGCAGGGTTTCGGCAGTCAGGCTCATTTCAGCGATGCCGCCGGGCATCATGCCCAAGGTAAGCGAACGCAGATCCAGATTCGTCACCGCGCTAAGGCCCAAGGCCGCGAGTGCGGCGATCAACATGGTCAAGCCCGTTGCGATCAACGTCCGGCCCATGAACGACGGTGCCCGGCGGAAGAATTGCCGGTTGAAGTGACAGCCCAAACCGCTGCCGATCAACCACTGGCCGATCTGGCTGCCACCCTTGGGCAAGCCGATGTGCACATCCCAGGCGATGCTCACCGCCGCACTCACCAGCAACGGTCCGAACAACCAGGGGTTAGGTTGGCGCAAACGCTGCCAGAGCCAGGCGAGCAGGGCGCCCGCCGGAAACAGCACCGCCAGCCAGCGCCAATCGACTGCCGTCGGATGAAGCACCGGCGCACCGTCTCCCAACAAATACTTGAACGCTGCCGGTACACATAGCACCACCACCAGCACCCGCAAACTCTGCCCGGCCGCAACGCGACTGAGCACCGCGCCATTACGCGCGCCGAGATTGACCATCTCACCGGAACCGCCGGGCATGCTGGAGAAAAACGCGGTGGCGCGATCTTCGCCGGTACGCCGCAGCAACCAGACCCCGACCACACTGGACAGGCTGGTGACCAAGGCACCGAAGAAGATCAAACCGAAGTGGCTCATGACCTGCTCGATCACCACCGGGGTGAAGTGCAGGCCGATGCCGATGCCAACGATCCACTGGCCGCATTTACGCCCACCCGGGATTTGCGCCAGTTGCCAGGGTGTCAGGCAGCGCACCAGGATGATCGCCAGCAATGAGCCGACCATCCAGGGCAGCGGCCAACCGATCTGGCTGGCGAGGTAACCGCCAAGCAAACCGGCCAGCGGTGTTCCCCACCAGTTTTTCAAGGAGGTCTCAGGCATCGGCCAGGGCACGACGCTGCGCGGAACGTTTGCGCCAGATCCGCAGGATCGGCATCAGCAGCATGATTGCAGTCAGAACCCAGACGCCGAAGGTGATCGGGCTCGACCAGAGGATTTCCAGTGCGCCGTTGGAAATCGACAACGCACGACGCAGGTTCTGCTCCATCAGGCCGCCGAGGATAAAGCCCAGCAGTACCGGCGACAGCGGGAAGTCGAGCTTGCGCAGGATGTAGCCGAAGATGCCGATGCCGATCATCAGGAACAGATCGAAGGTCGTGGCGTGCACTGCATAGACGCCGATCCCGGTGATGATGGCGATCACCGGCACCAGTGCCCAGTTCGGCACGGCGAGGATGCGGGTGAAGATGCGGATCATCGGGATGTTGAGGATCACCAACATGACGTTGGCGACGAACAACGAGGCGATCAGGCCCCAGACAATGTCCGGCTGCTGTTGGAACAGCAGCGGGCCGGGGGTGATGTTGTACAGCGATAGCGCGCCGATCATCACCGCAGTGGTGCCTGAGCCTGGTACACCCAGAGTCAGCATCGGCACCAGCGCGCCGCAGGCAGCACCGCCGATCGCGGTTTCAGGCGCCGCAAGGCCACGCTTGTCGCCCTGGCCGAACTTACCGCTCGTACCGGCAATGCGTTTCTCGGTCATGTAGGCCACGGCACTGGCCAGGGTTGCACCGGCACCCGGTAACACACCCATGATGAAACCCAGCACACCGCAACGGATATTCACCGTGAATACCGACGCCGCTTCCTTGAAGTTGAACATCATCCGGCCGGTAGCCTTCACCGCTTCCTGGCCGCGATGGGTTTTTTCCAGCAGCAAGAGGATTTCACTGATGGAGAACAGGCCCAGCACCAGCACGACGAACTGAATGCCGTCGGTGAGGTGGATGTTGTCACCGGTGAAGCGGTACACGCCGCTGTTGGCATCGATACCGACACTCGACAGGAACAAACCGATCAGCGCCGCGATGAAGGTCTTGAGTGGTCGATCACCGGCCATGCCGCCGAGGCAGACTATGGCGAAAACCATCAGCACAAAGTATTCCGCCGGGCCGAAGGCAATTGCCCACTTCGCCAGTAGCGGCGCGAACAACACCATGCCGCAGGTGGCAATAAAGGCACCGATGAACGAGCTCCACGCCGACAAGGAAAGCGCCACGCCCGCCAAGCCCTGACGGGCCATCGGGTAACCGTCGAGCGTGGTCATCACGGTGGAAGCTTCGCCCGGGATGTTCAGCAGGATCGAGCTGATGCGGCCGCCATATTCGCAGCCCAGATAAACCGCTGCCAACAGGATCAACGCCGATTCCGGCGGTAGACCGAGAGCGAAGGCAATCGGGATCAACAGCGCCACGCCGTTGATCGGACCCAGGCCCGGCAGCAGACCGACCACGGTACCGATCAGGGTACCGCTCAACGCGGTCACCAGGTTGTAGGGTGTCAACGCAACGCCGAAGCCCTGGCCAAGATAATTCAGAGTATCCATATCAATTCTCCAGAACGTCGAGCAGGCCCAAAGGCAGCGGCACGTCCATCACCCGGTCGAACAGCAGGTACAGACCGATACTCATCAGGCTGATGATCACCATGCTGGGTAACCAGCGTCCGCCATAGAGACGGGCCATTGGGATGCCGACCAGGATGCTGGAAACAACGAATCCGAGCGGTTCGAAGGTCCCGGCGAATACCAGCAACAGCATTACGCAGATGCCGATCTTGGTCAGGGTTTCGCGGTCAAGTTGCGGTTCGTCGTCGCTGTGCACGATCGGCGTCGGGCGAAAAAACAGGTAAAGCAGAGCCAGCCCCATCAGGCCGAGCATCAGCAGCGGAAAGGCTCGAGGCCCGACAGGTTCGTAGGAAAAGGCGGCCTGATACGGCCACGCCATCAGTGCCAGGCCAATACAGACCAATAGCAGTGCGAACGCGAAAATGCGTTGTAAGAGCATGAGGAACTCCTGGGTCACGCCCCTGATGCGCAAGGGCGCAACCGCTAGACAGAGGCGATCACTGGATCAAACCGAACTCTTTGGCAAGCACCTTGTAGTCGGCGACTTGCTTCTTCACGTAGGCGTCCAGCTCCGGACCGGTCATGGCGAACGGGAACAGCTCACGCTGATCCCGCAGCTTGGCGAAGTCTTCCGAGGCCAGGAGTTTGTCGAAGGCGTTTTTCCACCAGGCATAGTCTTCGTCACTGACTTTTGGCCCGAGATAGAAACCACGTACCACCGGCCAGACGATGTCATAGCCCTGTTCCTTGGCGGTCGGAATGTTTTTCATTTCCGGCTCGTCCAGGCGGTTCTCGGCGAAAACCGCCAGCAGGCGCATGTCACCGCTCAGGATGTGCGGCATGGAGTCGGAGATGTCGGTGCTGCCGACCTGGATGTGGCCGCCAAGCAGGGCGGTGGCGATTTCACCGCCGCCTTCGAGGGCGACATAACGCAGGTCACGCGGGTTGATCCCGGCGGCCTTGGCGATCAGTGCTGTCTGCATCCAGTCCTGGCTGCCGACGGTGCCGCCGGAGCCGATCACCACTTTGCTCGGATCTTTCTTCAGCGCCTGGACCAGATCGTCGAGGTTCTTGTAGGGCGAGTCACTTTTCACTGCGATAGCACCGTAGCTGGTGCCAACCGCTGCCAGCCAACGCACGGCGGTTTCATCGAAACGTCCGAACTTGCCTTGGGCCAGGTTCAGCAACGAACCGCTGGACCAGGCGACCAGCGTACCGGCGTCGGCCGGACGCTGAGCGACCACCGCGTTGTAAGCCACTGCGCCAACACCGCCAGGCATGTAGGTCACACGCATTGGTTTGCTCAGCAGTTTTTCGTTGACCAGCGCGGTTTGCGCCAGTTTGCAGGTCAGGTCGAAACCACCGCCCGGCGAGGCCGGTGCGATACATTCCGGGCGTTTTGGCTCTGTAGCCGCGAGCAATTGGCCGGCAAAGAGCATGCAACTGGCGGCCAGGGCGAAGCGACGCAGTGATAAGTTCATGTGGATCTCCCTATTGTTGTTATTGGATGAGGCGATTACCAAAGATCAACGCTGTAGCTCACCAGCAAACGCACTTCATCGGCATCGCGGGCAGAGTAGTTGGAACGGTAAGTGGCGTTGCGCAGGCGCACGGCAACGTTTTTCAAGGTGCCGCTTTGCACGACGTATCTGATCTCGCTGTTGCGTTCCCACTCTTTACCAGTCTCGCCGTTTTTCAACTTGATGTTGTCACCGCTGATGTAACGGCTCATGAAACTCAGGCCGGGAATGCCCAGCCTGGCGAAGTCAAAGTCGTAGCGGGCCTGCCATGAGCGTTCTTCGGCGCCGGCAAAGTCGTTGATCTGGACGAAGTTGACCAGGTACGGATCACTGCCATCGACATAGGGAAAGGCACTATCGCCGGACATGTGCTGATAGCCGGCACTGAGTTTATGCCCGTTCAAGGCATAGCTGACCAGACCGTTGAGGGATTTATTGTCGATCTTGCCGCCACGGGCTGCGCCCTGGTCGTCACTGATGGCCAGACGCAGGTCGGTGGCGAAAGTGCCGGGGCCGAACGGTTGCGACGCGACCACGCCGACGAAGTGCTGCTTGTACACGTCATCAAGTTGGGCGTAGTGGTAGCTGCCGGTGATTTTGTCGGTGAACTTGTAATCTACGCCGCCGAAGTCGAAATGCTTGCCAGTGGCACCCGACACAAAGCGGCTGTTCTTGTTGTTGAGGGCGATGTCCTCGTAGTTGGTGTCATCGCGATCCTTGGCCTTGTCCAGACGTCCGCCGGTGAAGGTCAGGTTCTTGATTTCCCTGGAGGTCAGCAGGCCGCCTTCGAAGGTCTGCGGCAGGATGCGCCCGTCGTTGGGCTTGAGGATCGGCAGTTCCGGGATCAGGCTGCCGATCTTGAGTTCGGTGGCGGAGATCTTCACCTTGCCGGTCAGGCCGAGTTTGGAGTACTCGTTTGCGGCGCGCCCATCATCATGGATTGGCAACAGGCCGGTGCCGGTGCGGTCGGGGCTGGAGTCGAGTTTGACCCCGAGCATACCCAGTGCGTCGACACCGAAACCTACGGTGCCTTCGGTGTAACCCGATTGCAGGTTGAGCATGAAGCCCTGAGCCCATTCGTCACGCTTGGATTGCTGGGCGCTGGTGCCATCGCGGAAGTCGCGGTTGAAATACATATTGCGGGTTTCGAACGTGGCGCTACTGTCTTCGAAGAAGGCTGCCTGGCTTAACGGCGAAAAGCCGGCGAGGGTGGCGGCACTGGCAAGGGCGGTCTGGCCAAGGCGGGAAAAACGAGCAGGCGGACGAGCCTGAGGCTGCATGGACAGCATTGTGAAGTACTCCGTTATTGTTCTTATTGGCGAAAACGCTTCGAGGCGTTTTTCTAACTGATCTTCAATAGTCACGGCAGTCGAAACTGTCCGCGGCTGGACTCTAACGGGCCTACCTTTCGCTAACCTTTCAGCAGACTTTCACTGTTTTCAGGCTTCACAGCGGCGGGTGCGGCTGTAAACTCCGCGCCAAAGAATGGTGTCGACCGTTCCTGAATGAGGTAGTGATCCATGCGTGTTCTTCTTGTCGAAGACCATCTTCAGTTAGCCGAAAGTGTCGCCCAGGCGCTGAAAAGCACCGGTCTGACCGTCGACGTGCTGCACGATGGAGTGGCCGCCGACCTGGCCTTGAGCAGCGAGGAATACGCGGTGGCGGTTCTCGACGTCGGCCTGCCGCGCATGGACGGTTTCGAGGTGCTGGCGCGATTGCGCGCTCGTGGGAAAAACCTGCCGGTGCTGATGTTGACTGCCCGCAGCGACGTCAAGGATCGGGTTCATGGACTCAACCTCGGCGCCGACGATTACCTGGCAAAACCCTTTGAACTCACGGAGCTTGAAGCGCGGGTCAAGGCACTGCTGCGTCGCAGTGTGCTGGGTGGCGAGCGCCAGCAGCGTTGCGGCGTGCTGGTGTATGACCTGGATACGCGGCGCTTCACCCTGGGCGATGAATTGCTCACCCTGACTTCCCGCGAACAGGCGGTGCTCGAGGCACTGATCGCCAGGCCCGGTCGGGTGATGAGCAAGGAGCAGCTTGCTTCGCAGGTGTTTGGTCTGGACGAAGAAGCCAGCCCTGACGCCATCGAAATCTACGTCCACCGCTTGCGCAAGAAGCTCGATGGACAGCCAGTGGCGATCGTGACCTTCAGGGGGCTTGGCTACTTGTTGGAAAGCCGCGATGCATAAGCCCGGCAGTCTGCGTTGGCGGTTACTGTGGAACCTCGCGCTGTTGCTGGTGGTGTTGATGGTGGCCAGCGGCTTGAGCGCTTACTGGAACGGTCGGGAAGCTGCCGACACCGCTTATGACCGGACCTTGCTGGCCTCGGCTCGGACTATCGCCGCCGGCCTGTCCCAGCGCGATGGAGGTCTGAGTGCCGATGTGCCTTACGTCGCCCTCGATACCTTCGCTTATGACAGCGCCGGGCGGATTTACTACCAGGTCAATGATACTCATCAGAAGCTGATTTCCGGCTACGAAAACCTGCCAGGCCCACCGCCAGGTACGCCGCGTACCGACGATTATCCGGCGCTGGCGCGCTTCTACAATGCCACCTATCAAGGGCAGAACGTGCGAGTGGTGAGCCTGCTCAAGCCCGTCAGTGATCCGAACATGAACGGCATGGCGGAAATTCGTGTGGCGGAAACCGATGAGGCGCGAGTCAGAATGGCTCGCAGTCTGATGACCGATACCTTGTTGCGGCTGGGCCTGCTGGCGATGGGTGCACTGCTGCTGGTGTGGTTTGCGGTCAGTGCGGCCTTGCGCCCGTTGGAGCGTTTGCGCACGGCGGTGGAAGAGCGTCAGTCGGATGATCTGCGGTCCTTGCCACTGGTGCAGGTGCAGCGGGAACTGTGGCCGTTGGTGCGGGCACTCAATCACTTTACCGAGCGTTTGCGTGGGCAGTTCGAGCGTCAGGCGCAGTTTATTGCCGATGCGGCCCATGAGTTGCGCACACCGCTGGCGGCACTAAAGGCACGCCTTGAATTGGGTCTGCGCGCCAAGGAGCCGGAAATCTGGCGAAACACTTTAGAGAGCGCCGCCCAAGGCACTGATCGTTTGACTCATCTGGCCAATCAATTGCTTTCCCTGGCTCGCGTTGAAAACGGTGCGCGGGCGATTGCCGAGGGTGGCGCACAATTGCTGGATCTCAGTCAGTTGGCCCGCGAACTGGGTATGGCCATGGCGCCACTGGCTCATGCGCGCGGCGTGGCGTTGGCCCTGGAAGCCGACGAGCCGGTGTGGCTGCGCGGCGAACCAACACTGTTGAATGAGCTATTGAGCAACCTGGTGGACAACGCCCTGGCCCACACGCCATCAGGTGGCAACGTGATCCTGCGGGTCACCGCTCCGGCCGTGCTGGAAGTCGAGGACGACGGACCGGGGATCCCGCTTGAGGAGCGTGATCGGGTGTTCGAGCGCTTCTATCGGCGTAATCAGCAGGTCGCAGGCTCCGGCTTGGGGTTGGCGATTGTTGGCGAAATCTGCCGCGCTCACCTGGCGCAGATCAGCCTGCACGACGGCGCGCAGGCCGGCTTGAAGGTGCGGGTGAGTTTTATCGCGGGGTAAGGCTGAATGCTTGTGTTGTCAGTCCTTGCCCGCGATGCAATAGCCGCCTTGATACAAAAATCCGGTTTAATAAAACATTGAACGCGACTCTTCCAGATCGCTGCACATCGTTTTGTTCTCGGGATCGATGCCCAGCCTTTTGAGGGCCGGCACGCTGAGGACATCGATTCTGGCGAGCGGGTGATCGGTGTCTTTGTGGCAATACAGCGTGGCAATCTGCACCAGATCGACATAATCAACCCGCTCCGACCGGCGCTTGAAGTCCAGGTATTGCCCCGGCAGCTTTACCAGCATTTCGGGAAACTCCCAGACCCTGAGCAGCTTGTCGCCGAGCAACGGGTGAATGCGCTCGATCACATGGTTTAGGCTGACCGGGTCCGACAACAACTCATAGTGATCTTCGGCGTAGGTCAGAATCGGCAGCACGCCGATCTGATGCACCAGCCCGCCGAGGGCCGCCTGATCCGGCTTCAATTGAGTATGGCTGCGGCACAGGGCATAACTGACTCCGGCCACTTCCAGGCTCTTGCGCCAGACATCGTGCATTTTCTGCGCCACCACTTCGGAGCGGGCATGGAAAATCTGTTCCATGACCAGGCCGATGGCGAGGTTACTGCTGTAGTTGACGCCCAGCCGGGTGATCGCCGTATGCAGGTCGGTCACTTCCTGGGTTGCACGCAGCAAAGGGCTGTTGACCACTTTGATCAGACGCGCAGACAGCGCCGTATCGCGGCCAATCACTTTGCTCAGGGTGCTGACACTGATTTCCGGGTCTTCAGCGGCCTTGCGAATCCTGAGGGCCACTTCCGGTAACGTTGGCAGAACCAGGTCATCGTTATCGATGGCCTCAACCAAATCCTGTTGGACCTTTTCCGCCAGCTCGCTCATTTCTGTTCTCTAGGGTATTGCAAAAAAAGGTGCTGCAATTAACGCTGGATTTCGCGATCACGGTCCAGTTGGTAAGGCAGATCGAGCAGTTGCAGGGCGGGGCCTTCAAGGGCGCCAAGATGGATGATGCCACCTTCTGCTGCTTCGGCTTGCAGCACCGCCAGCAGTTCAACGTTTTGTCCGGCACCGGCGGCGATGACCACTTCGCCGATGGAACTGCCGTGGCTTGGGGAAAACAGCGGCGTGCCGGGCTCAGGCAGCTCGGCTGCGTCCAGTTGCAGTCGATACAGACGACGCTTGAGCTTGCCCAGGTACTGCATGCGCGCGACGATTTCCTGGCCGGTGTAGCAGCCTTTCTTGAAACTCACGCCGCCAACGGCTTGCAGGTTGAGCATTTGCGGAATGAACAACTCACGGGTGCTCGGCATGACCTGGCCGATGCCGGCGCGAACTTGCCCCAGCAACCACTGATTCAGATCGCCTTCGACCAGTTGCCCGGACAATTGACCACGCAGGGTTTGGGCTTGATCCGCAGCAGCCCAGAGTTCGGCTCTGTCGGGGGACACGCGAATCGCGATCAAACCATTACCACGCGCCACTGCGTCGGTTTCTTGTGGCAGATCAAGACCCAGGGCCGACAGAGCGGCGTCCGCCTGGCCGAGACCGAAGCGAACCCAGGATGCGCTGTCGTCGGTTAGTTTGGATTTGGAGAATACGGCGTACTTTTTCAAGTCCGTCAGTTGCGGTTCCAGGAGCTCGGTTGCCATCGCCAGCAGGCAGCCGTCGCCTTCAAGCAGGATGCGAAAGCTCGATTGCATACGGCCCTTCTGGGTGCAGCGTGCGCCGAGACTGGCCTGGGTTTCGCTCAGGTAATTGAGGTTGCAGGTCAGTTGCCCCTGAAGGAATTTGCTGGCGTCCGGGCCACGAACGGCAAGAACGCCTTCGTGAGACAAGGTACAGAAAAATGCGGAATCAGCCATGGGTCATCACAGGGTAAAAAGTCTGGGGGACATCATAAGGGGGCGCCCTTGAAATGGGTAGTTTACAAAGGATAGGTAGTGCCCGACCAAAGCCGACTGTTCGTCGCAGCCGCCCCCTGTATACTTGCGCTCTATTTGAGGAGCGCTCCATGGTCGAAGATGTTGAACTCAATCGCCTCTACTGGCATAGCCGCCGCGGCATGCTTGAGCTGGACGTGTTGCTGGTGCCATTCGTGAAAGAGGTCTACCCGCATTTGAATGCTGAAGACCGCGAATGCTATCGCAAGTTGCTTGAGTGTGAAGATCAGGACATGTTCGGCTGGTTCATGGAACGTACCGAATCGCAAGATCCTGAGTTGCAGCGCATGGTCCGGATGATTCTGGACCGTGTCCAGCCCAAGTAATCATTTCGAATGCCGCTGGCATGCCTCACGGCAATTGCTGGCGGCGTATCTTCTGGCTCAGCTGCTCACGCTGGGTTCGCTATCTCTTCTCGCTATACCGATCTGGGCGAGTCTGCCCGGCGTTGTACTGTGCCTGGCCCATGGCCTGTGGGCGCTACCGCGGCAAATTTTATTGACTCATCGCGCCTCGTTTACCGGTTTGCGCCGTAATGCCGATGGCTGGCAACTCTGGAATGCCGCCCATGGCTGGCAGGCCGTACAGTTGCGGCCCGACAGCCTGGCATTGCCAGTGATCGTCGTGCTGCGTTTTCGTTTGCGCGGTGAGCGGTGCGTGCGGGCGATCTGCGTGCCGCGTGACTCGCAGGCGGCGGATGTGCACCGGCGCCTGCGGGTTCGGCTCAAGTTCAGTCGGCGTAGGTGGGCGGCACCAGAATAGTGTCGAGGGCAACCGGCAGCATATTCGGGTAGTCGAGGGTGTAATGCAGGCCGCGGCTTTCCTTGCGCTCCATGGCTGAGCGGATCATCAATTCGGCAACCTGAGCCAGGTTGCGCAATTCGATCAGATCCCGGCTGACCTTGTAGTTACTGTAGAACTCGTCAATCTCGTCCAGCAGCAAACGCACACGATGCTGCGCTCGTTGCAGGCGTTTGTTGGTGCGCACGATACCGACGTAGTCCCACATGAAGCGCCGCAACTCATCCCAGTTGTGCGCGATGATCACGTCTTCATCGGAATCGGTGACCTGGCTGGCATCCCAGGCGGGCAGGGCCAGAGGCGCCTGGATTTTCGGCAACTGCTCAAGTATGTCCGCGGCCGCCGAGCGGGCGTAGACAAAACACTCCAGCAGCGAGTTGCTGGCCATGCGGTTGGCCCCGTGCAGGCCGGTGAAGCTGGTTTCGCCGATGGCGTACAGGCCTGGTACATCGGTGCGGCCTTGTTGATCGACCATCACTCCGCCGCAGGTGTAGTGCGCCGCCGGGACAACCGGGATCGGCTGCTTGGTGATGTCGATGGAAAATTCCAGGCAGCGCTCATAGACGGTCGGGAAGTGGGTCTTGATGAATGCTTGCGGCTTGTGACTGATATCCAGGTATACGCAATCGATGCCCAGACGCTTCATCTCATGGTCGATGGCGCGGGCGACGATGTCGCGCGGCGCCAGTTCGGCTCGAGGGTCGAAGCGCTGCATGAAGCGTTCGCCGTTCGGCAGCTTCAGGTGTGCACCTTCGCCGCGCAGGGCTTCGGTAATCAGAAAGCTCTTGGCTTGTGGGTGATAGAGGCAGGTGGGGTGGAACTGATTGAATTCCAGATTTGCCACCCGGCAACCCGAGCGCCAGGCCATTGCGATGCCATCACCGCAGGCGCCGTCAGGGTTGCTGGTATAGAGATAGACTTTTGCTGCGCCACCGGAGGCGAGAATGGTGAAGCGCGCGCCAAAGGTGTCGACTTCGCCGGTGCCGCGGTTGAGCACGTAGGCACCAAGGCAACGGTCGCCGCCAAGGCCCAGGCGCTTTTCAGTGATCAGATCGACTGCGACTCGCTGTTCCAGCAGTTCGATATTTGGCCGTTGTTTTGCCTGGTCCAGCAAGGTTTTGAAAATTGCCGCGCCAGTGGCATCCGCGGCGTGGATGATCCGTCGATGACTGTGGCCGCCTTCGCGGGTCAGGTGGAACTCGAAACCACCGTCTTCGGTGCCGGATTGTTCATCGCGGGTGAAGGGCACGCCCTGATCGATCAGCCATTGAATCGCCTCTCGGCTATGCTCGACAGTAAAGCGTACGGCGTCTTCATGGCACAGGCCGCCGCCAGCATTGAGCGTGTCATCGACATGGGACTCAACGGTGTCGGTGTCATCCAGCACGGCAGCAACGCCGCCCTGGGCCCAGAATGTCGAGCCATTGGCGAGGTCGCCTTTGCTTAGTACGGCAATGCGCAGATGACCGGGCAAGGTCAGCGCAAGGCTCAAGCCGGCAGCACCGCTACCTATTACCAGTACATCGTGTTGAAACTGTTGGCTCATTTCAGGATTCCGCTCAAAGCGACCCGGGTCGGGGTTGGCGCAAGACACCTGGATCGGCGAGTCTAGGCAGCCATACAGCCCACTAGTATATAGAGGGGGGGATCGGCACAATAGTCGGGCCTTCGTGGCATTGTGAAACTACTGTGACTGAAAAGACTGTCATCAGACTGACGGTGTGTCGGTTGATTTTCCGGTAAATCGACGAAAAGACGACCATATTGAGGACGAAGCGGTGTTTTTCTCCTCACGGTTGCACAATGTTCGTTATGCGCAGCTATAAAAATGTGGAACTTTTGCCGGGTGGGCAGGCTCAATAGTAGGTTGCCCGAAGGAGGGGGAGAGTGTCGGAGCTATGCCGGATTTGTGTACCGGTCTTTGCAGGTGGTTTCGACGACAGGATTATTCGCGCGGCCGGCATTGCCCGAGCTGCGCTTTTCGTGCGTGCCAAATCAGAGCACGCAGGAAACTTGCTTGGAGGGGGAGAACTTTTGCGAAAAACCCGAGTCTATGTTTGCAGGCTAGATCGTTTGGTAATGCAAGCCTCCTCCGAGTTTAACGAGGAGTGTTCATGCTAACCCAGGAAGAGGATCAGCAGCTTGTAGAGCGCGTTCAACGCGGCGACAAGCGAGCTTTCGATCTGCTAGTGCTGAAATACCAGCACAAAATTCTCGGGTTGATCGTGCGTTTCGTGCACGACACCCATGAAGCCCAGGATGTCGCACAAGAAGCTTTTATCAAGGCTTATCGTGCACTTGGCAATTTTCGTGGCGACAGTGCGTTTTATACGTGGCTGTACCGTATCGCCATCAACACGGCGAAGAACTATCTGGTTTCACGCGGCCGTCGGCCGCCGGATAGCGATGTCAGTTCTGAAGATGCGGAGTTCTACGACGGCGATCATGGCCTCAAGGATCTCGAGTCGCCGGAGCGTGCATTACTGCGCGATGAGATCGAAGGCACCGTCCATCGAACCATTCAGCAACTGCCAGAAGATTTACGTACGGCGTTAACTTTACGTGAATTCGATGGTCTGAGTTACGAGGACATTGCGAGCGTCATGCAGTGTCCGGTGGGTACCGTGCGTTCCCGGATTTTCCGTGCTCGGGAAGCCATCGATAAAGCCCTGCAGCCGTTGTTGCAGGAATAACCGAGACAGCGGCGATAGCCAAGAGAGGAACCGCCATGAGTCGTGAAGCCCTGCAGGAATCGCTGTCCGCAGTGATGGATAACGAAGCGGACGAACTGGAACTACGTCGGGTATTGAATGCATTTGACGATGTTGAAACCCGCGACACCTGGGCTCGTTACCAAATCGCTCGGGCAGCGATGCACAAGGACTTGTTGCTCCCTCGTCTGGACATCGCTGCAGCAGTTTCTGCGGCTCTGGCAGATGAAACCGTACCGGTAAAAGCGACTCGTGGTCCATGGCGCAGCCTGGGTCGTCTGGCTGTTGCCGCTTCGGTGACGGTTGCCGTGCTGGCGGGTGTACGCCTGTATAACCACGATGAGATTGCGGGAGTCGAATTGGCTCAGCAATCGACTCAACCAGGTCTGGCTGTTCCGCAAATTAAGGGACCAGCGGTGTTGGCAGGCTATAGTGAGAGTTCGGAAGCCGCTGGTCCTATGACCAATGGTGTGCTGCAAGGTCAGCCAGGCTGGCATGATCAGCGTCTGCCAGGCTACTTGCGTCAACATGCTCAACAAGCTGCACTGAAAGGCACTGAAAGCGCTCTGCCTTATGCCCGTGCGGCAAGCCTGGAAAACCGCTAAGGAGGATCATGCGCGCCATACCTCTACTTACGCTTCTGCTTGGTGGCTGGTTCATTGTTCCAGCCCATGCCGATGAAGCCCAGGACTGGTTGACCCGTCTGGGGCAGGCCGAGCAACAGCAAAGCTTTCACGGTACTTTCGTTTACGAGCGTAACGGTAGTTTTTCTTCCCATCACATCTGGCACCGCGTTCAGGATGGCAAGGTCCTCGAGCGTTTGATTCAGCTCGACGGCTCGGCTCAGGAGGTCGTGCGCATTGATGGGCATACTCAATGCGTCAGTGGCACACTGATAGCAGGGCTTGGGGATGCTCCCAACTCTACCGCTCGTGCACTTGATCCACAAAAGCTCAAGAATTGGTATGACCTTGCCGTTATTGGCAGGTCGCGCGTGGCCGGTCGACCGGCAGTCATAGTTTCGCTGACTCCTCGTGATCAGCATCGGTATGGTTTCGAACTCCATCTGGACCGCGAAACAGGCTTGCCATTGAAGTCATTGCTGTTGAATGACAAAGGGCAATTGCTTGAGCGGTTCCAGTTTACCCAGCTCAATACTGGTGATGTGCCCAAGGACGGCGAGCTGCAAGCCAGTGCCGAGTGCAAGCCTGTGGTTCTCGACAGCGACAAGGCTTCGGCAGTGAAGACTGCGCAGGCTTGGCATTCAGACTGGTTGCCACCAGGATTCGAATTGACCAGCAGCGCTGCCCGCAAGGATCCGGACACGAAGATACTGGTCAACAGTCTGATGTATGACGATGGCCTGGCACGATTCTCGGTGTTCCTTGAGCCACTCAACGGTGCAGTAGTCACCGATACCCGAACTCAGCTAGGCCCGACCGTTGCGGTTTCGCGACGACTGACCACGCCGGAGGGTGAGGTGATGGTGACGGTGGTTGGCGAGATACCGATCGGCACCGCTGAGCGGATTGCGCTTTCCATGCGCACCGATGCCACTGCGTCCAAGCAGTGAGCGGCTGAAGCAATGCTCATCAAAGCGTTTGGTTGTGCAAGAGTTCAGCAATGCCTACTCCACAATTGAGATGTCGAAATATTTGGTGAGTATTTCAACTTGCAAAGAATCCAGAATTTTTCTATAGGTCAGAGTCCTCGGCTCTGGCCTTGTTTGTTGTTCCCGGAACAAAAGTACCGGCGTATATTTTCCCGGTGTTTCTTGCTCCATATCGCTTAACCATGCTCGTTGTAACGGGAGCCGTATGTCGATACCACGTTTGAAGTCTTATCTATCCATTGTCGCCACTGTGTTGTTGCTGGGTCAGACGGTCGCCGCCCAGGCGGCTGAGCTTCCTGACTTCACGCAGCTGGTCGAACAAGCTTCGCCCGCGGTGGTGAATATCAGCACCACCCAAAAACTCCCTGATCGCAAGGTCTCAGATTCGGCTCAAATGCCTGATCTGGAAGGCTTGCCACCGATGTTGCGCGAGTTCTTCGAGCACGGCATGCCGCAGCCGCGTTCGCCACGTGGTGATCGTCAGCGCGAAGCCCGATCGCTGGGTTCGGGTTTCATTATCTCGCCTGACGGCTACATCCTGACCAACAACCATGTGATCGCCGATGCGGATGAAATCGTCGTGCGGCTGGCTGATCGCAGTGAGTTGAAAGCCAAGTTGATCGGCACTGATCCGCGTTCCGATGTGGCGCTGCTGAAGATTGAAGGCAAGGATCTACCGGTTCTGAAGCTGGGCAAATCCCAGGACTTGAAAGCCGGGCAATGGGTTGTCGCTATCGGCTCGCCGTTTGGTTTTGATCACACTGTGACCCAAGGCATCGTCAGCGCCATCGGTCGTAGTCTGCCGAACGAAAACTATGTGCCGTTCATCCAGACTGACGTGCCGATCAATCCGGGTAACTCCGGCGGTCCGCTGTTCAACCTTGCCGGTGAAGTGGTCGGGATCAACTCGCAGATATTCACCCGTTCCGGCGGCTTCATGGGCGTGTCGTTCGCTATCCCGATCGATGTTGCGATGGACGTTTCCAACCAGCTGAAGAGCGGCGGCAAAGTCAGCCGTGGCTGGCTGGGGGTGGTGATCCAGGAAGTGAACAAAGACCTGGCAGAGTCCTTCGGTCTGGAGAAGCCCGCCGGTGCGCTGGTGGCACAGATCCAGGATGGCGGCCCGGCGGCCAAGGGTGGCCTGCAAGTGGGCGACGTGATCCTGAGCATGAATGATCAGCCGATTGTCATGTCTGCGGATCTGCCGCATCTGGTGGGCGCACTCAAGGCTGGCTCCAAGGCTAAGCTTGAAGTCGTCCGTGAGGGCAAGCGCAAAAACGTCGAGCTGACCGTTGGCGCTATTCCTGAAGAAGGTAAAGAGTTGGACGCCCTGCCTAAATCCGGTGTCGAGCGCAGCAGCAACCGTTTGGGTGTTGCCGTGGTTGAGCTGACCGATGAGCAGAAGAAGACCTACGACCTCAAGGGTGGTGTAGTCATCAAGGAAGTTCAGGATGGTCCTGCCGCCTTGATCGGCTTGCAGCCGGGCGACGTGATTACTCACTTGAATAACCAGGCAATTGGTTCGGCCAAGGAATTTACCGAGATCGCCAAGGCGCTGCCGAAGAATCGTTCGGTGTCGATGCGGGTTCTACGTCAAGGTCGTGCCAGCTTCATTACCTTCAAACTGGCTGAATAACCGGGTAACCGGTTATTCGCGGCATTAAAAAGCCCGTCTCGAAAGAGACGGGCTTTTTTTGTGGGCGGGATAAAAGTCAGCGCATCATGTCTTTGATCATTTGTTCCTGGTCCATCAGCTCCCTTTGTCGGGCATCGATTCTTGAGGACAGGGGGAAGTTGGTGCCAGCGCGGCGTTTGGCAAAGTCGAGTTGCTGAATCGCCTGCCGGTAATCGCCGACCAGCGCGAAGTATTCGGCACGGGCTTGATGCAGGCCAATGATGTTGCCAGATAGTCCGCGGGTTTCCGCCACCATGTACCAGACATCCGGATCGTCCGGACGGGTCTTGAGCAGAGCCTCGAGCGCTTTTTCGGCGTCAGCGGGGTGGTTCTGCTTGAGCAACAATTCAACACGCACCTGGTTCAGCGGATAGTTGCCCGGATACTGCTTGAGCATCCGATCGACTCGTGATTGGGCATCTGGCAGGCGGCTGTTGGTGATGTCCAGGTCAATCTGCGCCAGGTTATAGGTGATGTCGTTCGGTGATTTGGCCAGCAGTTGTTTGAGGTTCTCTCGTGCCTCATTGAACTGACTGCCTTTGATCTGGGCGATCGCCAAGCCGTAGCGGGCCACCTCATTGTTCGGGTTTTCATCGAGTTGAGCACGGAAGCGTTTGGCGCCCAGCCCCGGGGTTCCTTCGTAGTTCAACTGGACCCGTGCGCGAATCAATTGATAGCGCAGGCTGTCTTCGGTGCCGCCCGGTTTGGATTGTTCGGCGCGGTTGCGGGTATCGGCGATCCGCGATTCGGTGACCGGGTGAGTCAGCAGGAATTCCGGCGGTTTGGCATCGAAGCGGTACTGGCGCATGAGCCTTTCGAACATGGTTGGCATGGAGCGCGGGTCGTAACCGGCTTTTTCCAGGTTGAGAATGCCAATGCGGTCGGCTTCCTGCTCGTTCTGGCGCGAGAAGCGTCGCTGTTCCTGAACCGCCGCAGCCTGGGTACCGGCGATGGTCGCAATCCCGGCATCGCCGGCACCGGCGGCCGCGATCACGATCCCGGCCAGCAAGGCTGCCATCATTGGCACTTGCAGGCGTTGCTGGGCTTCTACGCCGCGAGCAAAGTGGCGTTGCGACAAGTGAGCCAATTCGTGAGCCAGCACCGACGCATATTCGCCTTCGGTCTGGGCATTGAGGAAGAGCCCGCCGTTGACCCCTACGATCCCGCCCGGCGCCGCAAAGGCGTTGAGTTGCGGGCTATTGATCAGAATGAACTCCAGACGCCGGTCATTGACCTGGCTGGTCTCCACCAGTTTATAGACGCTGGACTCGACGTAGTCCTTGAGTTGCGGGTCGTTGAGCTGCGACACCTGGCTGCGCAACAGCGCCAGCCAGGCACGGCCCAATTGGTGCTCCTGTTGCGGTGAGACGATGGCAGAGCTGGCGTCACCGAGTGACGGCAGGTCGTCGGCGAAGCCTGGTGAGGCGAGCAGGCAGGCGAGCGTCAGCAGGGTAGGGCGCAAAAAGGTCATGCACAAAGCCTTAGTCGACAAAGAGCCTACTGTAGCCGGACACTTGGCTTGGGACCAGATATTCTAGGCGGCTTGAATGCCTGTCAGGAGCAAAGTAATGACCGACGCTTTAACGCACGACGCCGAACTTGATGCCAGCGGCTTGAACTGCCCGTTGCCATTGCTCAAGGCCAAGCTGGAACTCAATCGCCTGGCCAGCGGTGCGGTGCTCAAGGTGATTGCTACTGACGCAGGTTCCCAGCGCGATTTCCGCACCTTTGCCCGTTTGGCAGGTCATACGCTGCTTCGAGAAGAAGATGACGACGGCGTCTATCGCTATTGGCTGCGTAAAGCCTGAAACCTGCAGCGCTCATTTATAAGGATCATTGATGTTCAAAGTGTTACGCGACTGGATTCAGCGCTACTTTTCCGATGAGGAGGCCGTGGTCCTGGCCGTTCTCTTGTTTCTGGCTTTTACTGCGGTACTGACCTTGGGTGGCATGCTGGCGCCGGTGTTGGCGGGTATGGTGCTGGCCTACCTGATGCAAGGGCTGGTCAGCACGCTTGAACGCCTGAGTTTGCCCGGCGGGGCAGCGGTGGGTACGGTGTTCGCCTTGTTCATGGGCGTGCTGCTGGTGTTCATCGTGGTGGTCGTGCCGTTGCTCTGGCATCAGTTGATCACCTTGTTCAACGAGTTACCGGGCATGCTCGCCAAGTGGCAATCACTGCTATTGCTGCTGCCGGAGCGTTATCCGCATCTGGTGTCCGACGAGCAGGTGTTGCAGGCCATCGAAGTGGCACGCGGTGAGATTGGCAAGTTCGGTCAATGGGCGCTGACGTTCTCGCTGTCCAGTCTGCCGTTGCTGGTCAACATCATGATCTACCTGGTTCTGGTGCCGATCCTGGTGTTTTTCTTCCTCAAGGACCGGGAAATGATCGGGCAATGGGTCCGTGGCTATCTGCCCCGCGAGCGAGCGTTGATCACCCGGGTTGCGCAGGAAATGAATCGTCAGATCGCCAATTACATTCGCGGCAAGGTTATCGAAATCTTTATTTGCGGCGGCATTACTTACATTGCCTTTGTGACGCTGGGTCTGAACTATGCGGCATTGCTCGCGCTGTTGGTCGGGATTTCGGTCGTGGTGCCCTACGTCGGCGCGGTAGTAGTGACCGTGCCGGTGATGCTGATTGCGCTGTTCCAGTGGGGCTGGAGCGATCAGTTCATTTATCTGATGGCGGTGTACGGGATTATTCAGACGCTGGACGGCAACGTGCTGGTGCCGCTGCTGTTTTCGGGGGCGGTCAACCTGCATCCGGTGGCGATCATCTGTGCGGTGCTGTTGTTTGGCGGGTTGTGGGGCTTCTGGGGGATTTTCTTCGCAATTCCGCTGGCTACCCTGTTCAAGGCGGTGCTGGATGCCTGGCCGAGCAAGGAGCCGGTTGTAGCGCCCTTGCTCTAGGGTTTGCCCGCGATGGCGTCCTGGGCGGACAGCGCATCGCTTAAACAGGATCAGATCTTGTTGAGGGTCTGGGCTGCAGCCAGCACGGCATCCACGTGGCCGGGTACTTTCACACCGCGCCACTCCTGACGCAGGACGCCATCCTTGTCGATCAGGAAAGTGCTGCGGTCTACGCCCATGTACTCTTTGCCGTAGAGCTTTTTCAGCTTGATCACGTCGAACAGCTGGCAGAGGGCCTCGTCCTTGTCGCTGATCAGTTCGAACGTAAACTCCTGCTTGCACTTGAAGTTCTCGTGGGACTTCAAGCTGTCGCGGGACACGCCGAACACTTCGGTGTTGGCAGCCTTGAACTCGGGATACTGATCACGAAAACCCTGACCTTCGGTGGTGCAGCCGGGTGTGCTGTCCTTCGGGTAGAAGTAGATCACCACTTGTTTGCCTTTGAGTCCTGCGAGGCTGACGGTTTGCCCGCTGGTGGCAGGCGCTTCGAAGTCAGCGACGGGTTGGTCGATAGCAACGGCCATGAAAGCTTCCTTACATTGGGTTCTGAGGGCGCCACGGTTCGATCAGCGCATCGAGGTTCAGCGCGTCGGCAAAATCCAGGAACTGGTCGCGCAGCCAGCTGATCTGCACGCCGGCCGGCAAGGTCACGGTGAACGTTGCGTTAAGCATGGTGCCGCCGGTTTGCGGGGCCTGGTAGGTGTCGCAGGTCAGGTTTTCCAGCTCGACGTGATGGTCGATGAAGAACTGGCACAGCTCGTTGACGATATCCGAGCGATAGGCCGAACTGACATACGCCACATAAGGCAATGCCTCGGGACGATTTTCTAGCGCAGCGCTACGCACTACGTTAACGGTGAAAGCGTGCTTCTTGGCAAGAGAGGGCAAGCCGGCTTCCAGGCGCGCCAGGGCGTCCCAGCTGCCTGAAATCTGCAGGACCAACGCGCTGCATTCGCCATGGCGAGTCAGGCGGGAGGTCACCACGGCGCAGCGATTTTCATGGCTGGCGCGGCACAGGACGTTAGTCAGCTCCATGGGGTTGGCGCCGAGGGCACTGATGACAAGGAATTGTTCGCGAACTGTGGGGGTGGACATGCAGCATTCCTAATACGATGAGCGGTCGATACTTTACGGGCTCGAGTACTGGGGGGCGAGCGTCCGGATACGAATTCAGAAACCCTGAATCCAGAGGTTGCGACGAGCTCCAGTGAGACGAGAGCAAGGGGTGGCAACGGGGAATCGAGGGCTTCGGATGCCGAAAAGGGAGGCTGGAACCCGGCGTACAAGCTTATCAGTACCGATCAAAGTCTGAAGGGTAGCGAAAACCATCGCTCAGGGGAATGGCGCGAGCGTAGTACTTCGCTTGTACAAGCATCTTGGCGCCAGTACCATTACCGTTCTCTTTTTCCGGCAGGAGCGGTTGCATGATTGCGGGCAGTATGGTGGCACTGGTCACACCCATGGATGCACAGGGTCGTCTCGATTGGGACAGTCTGAGCAAACTGGTGGACTTCCACCTGCAAGAGGGCACCAACGCCATCGTGGCGGTCGGCACTACAGGTGAGTCGGCCACCCTTGATGTGAACGAACACATCGAAGTGATTCGTCGCGTGGTAGCTCAAGTTGCAGGGCGTATCCCGGTGATCGCCGGCACAGGCGCCAATTCGACGCGCGAAGCGATCGAACTGACTACCAACGCGAAGAACGCTGGCGCCGACGCGTGCCTGCTGGTAACGCCTTACTACAACAAACCGACGCAAGAAGGTCTGTATCAACACTTCCGCACCATCGCCGAAGCGGTCGATATCCCGCAGATTCTCTATAACGTGCCGGGCCGTACTGCGTGCGACATGCTGGCCGAGACGGTGATCCGCCTGTCTACCGTGCCGAATATCATCGGCATCAAAGAAGCCACCGGTGATCTGCAGCGCGCCAAGGACATCCTGGCCGGCGTGAGCAGCGACTTCCTGGTGTACTCCGGTGACGACGCGACCGCGGTCGAGCTGATGCTGCTCGGCGGCAAAGGCAACATCTCGGTAACCGCCAACGTTGCCCCGCGTGCCATGAGCGATCTGTGCGCCGCTGCAATGCGTGGCGATGCCGTGACTGCCCGTGCGATCCACGAAAAGCTCATGCCACTCAATAAAACCCTGTTTATCGAATCCAACCCTATTCCCGTGAAATGGGCCCTGCACGAGATGGGCCTGATGCCGGACGGTATCCGTCTGCCGCTCACCTGGCTCAGTGCTGCCTGTCACGAACCGCTGCGACAGGCCATGCGCCAGTCCGGCGTATTGGTTTAATTGAGGAAGTACTACGCATGAAGCGATTGGCCGGACTTTCCGCACTTGCCTTGATTATTTCCAGCACCAGTGGCTGTGGCTGGCTTTGGGGCTCGGAAGGCTACTTCCGTGACCGCGGTAGCGATTATCTGGAGTCGAAACAAACTGCGCCAATGCAATTGCCGCCGAATGTCAGCACTTCCAAGCGTCTCGACCCGCTGTTGCCGATCCCGCGTAACGTGGCCGACGACACCACCAAGGGCGAATACGTAGTACCACGTCCACAGCCGTTGTCGGCCGTAGCCGAGGCCAGCGACTACAGCCTGCAGAAAAGCGCTGACTCGCGCTGGGTCATGGCCCAGCGTCCACCCGCTGAAGTCTGGCCAGTGGCCGTGCAGTTCTTCCAGGATAACGGTTTCCGTCTCGATGAACAGCGTCCGAAAACCGGCGAATTCACCACCGCCTGGCAGCATTCCGACGAGCTTTCCGCCTCGATGGCCAAACGCCTGAGCAGTGCCGGAGTGGCATCCGGCAGCGAAACCCGTGTGCGGGTTCGTATCGAGCCGGGCGTGCAGCGCAACACCAGTGAAGTCTATGTGGTCAGTGCCGAGCGTCCAGCCGGCAGCACGACCAATGTGGATTTCACCAGCCGTTCGGTCAATACCGGTCTGGACGCCGCACTGGTCGACGAAATGCTTGCCAGCATGAGCCGCAGCTCCGAGAAGGGTGGTTCGGTATCGTTGTTGGCCGCGCGTGATTTCGATACGCCTAACCGCGTCAGCCTCACCGAAGACGGTAGCGGTAACGTGGTGCTCAACCTCGGCGAAGACCTCGATCGCGCCTGGTCGAGTGTCGGTCGTGCGCTGGAACATGGCGAATGGCGTGTTGAAGACATCAACCGCAGCCTGGGCCTGTACTACATCAACCTCGCTGAAAAAGCCGAGAAGAAAAACGACGAACCAGGTTTCTTCGGCAAGCTGTTTGGCAGCAAACCCGCCAAAGAAGAAGTCGAAGCCCGCGCCGAGCGTTATCAGGTTCGCCTGAGCAAGGTTGGCGACACGGTACAAGTCACCGTCGAGAAAAACATCAATACCGTTGCGCCGGCTGAAGTGGCGCGCAAAGTGTTGAGCGTGATTCAGGACAACCTGGGCTGATCAGATGCGTTTCGCCGTTCTCGGCAGTGGTAGCCAAGGAAATGGCACGCTGATAGCCAGTGATGAGACGTACGTTCTGGTGGATTGTGGTTTCTCCTTGCGCGAAACCGAGCGGCGCCTGCTGCGCCTGGGTGTCAACCCAACGCAGCTGAGCGCCATACTGGTAACCCACGAACATGCCGACCACGTGCATGGCGTGGGTTTACTGTCTCGGCGCTACAATCTACCGGTCTACCTCAGTCGCGGTACGTTGCGCGGGATGCGCAAACCTGTTGAGCCGACAGGCTTCGTGGCGGGTGGCGAGCAATTTCAGGTTGGTGCCTTGAGTATCAGCGTGATCTCCGTATCCCACGATGCGCAGGAGCCGACGCAGTTCGTCTTCAGTGATGGTCAACGGCGTTTCGGTCTGTTGACCGATCTGGGCTCGTACTGCGCCACTGTGCTCGACGGCTATCGCGATCTGGATGCGTTGATGATCGAGGCTAACCATTGCCGCGACATGCTCGCTCGAGGCCACTACCCGTACTTTCTCAAGCAGCGGGTGGGCGGAGAAACGGGACATTTGAACAACCATCAGGCCGCACGCCTGGTGGACGAGTTGGGATGGCAAGATTTGCAGCATTTGGTGCTGGCCCATCTCAGCAGCAAGAACAACCTGCCGCAGCTGGCCCGGCAATGTTTTGTCGACACCCTCGGGTGCGACCCGGACTGGCTGCAGTTGGCCGATCAAGATTCAGGGCTCGACTGGCGGCATATCGCCTAGTGTCCCAAACGGGGCGCCTAGCCCACCTACTTAGCAAGCGGAGCCCATCATGGAAAAACGTGAAGAACTCTACCGCGGCAAAGCCAAATCGGTTTACAAGACCGATGACGCTGACCGTTTGATCCTGCTGTTTCGCAACGACACTTCGGCGTTCGACGGCAAGCGCATCGAGCAGCTCGACCGCAAAGGCATGGTGAACAACAAGTTCAACGCCTTCATCATGCAGAAACTCGAAGAAGCCGGCGTGCCGACCCAATTCGACAAACTGTTGGGCGACAACGAATGCCTGGTGAAGAAGCTCGACATGATCCCGGTCGAGTGCGTCGTGCGTAACTACGCAGCCGGCAGCCTGGTCAAGCGCCTGGGCGTCGAAGAAGGCCTCAAGCTTGAGCCTTACACCTTCGAACTGTTCCTCAAGGACGACGCCAAGGGCGACCCGTTCATCAACGAATCCCACGTCGTGGCGTTCGGTTGGGGCAAGTCCGAGCAACTGGTTCGCATGAAAGAGCTGTCGCTCAAGGTCAACGAAGTCCTGAGCAAGCTGTTTGACGATGCTGGCCTGCTGCTGGTCGACTTCAAACTCGAATTCGGCGTGTTCCACGGCGAAATCGTCCTCGGTGACGAATTCAGCCCGGACGGTTGCCGTCTGTGGGACAAAGCCACCGGCAAGAAAATGGACAAAGACCGCTTCCGTCAAGGCCTCGGTGACGTCATCGAAGCCTACGAAGAAGTTGCCAAGCGTCTCGGCGTACCGCTTTAATCGACGCAAGCATCTGATAGCACGGAAAAATTTTGCTTGGGGGCTTCGCTTCCAGCAACTGTGCTGTTATGATGCGCGCCGTTGGAGAGATGCCAGAGTGGCCGAATGGGACGGATTCGAAATCCGTTGTACCTTCACCGGTACCTAGGGTTCGAATCCCTATCTCTCCGCCATATTCATCATTAAAGCCCTGATTTTTCAGGGCTTTTTTGTTTCCGTGTTTTAAGGACCATACCATAGACCATACTTAGGTCTAAGGCTTGGGGCAGTTGGATTGACCAACGGCAGGCTGCACAGCAAGTCGGTCTTAACTGCTCGTATCCAAGTCCCGCATACCCATCCCCTCCCATATCTTCGGTCCATATATTTGTGAACGGGTGAGGATGTATCTCGAGACAACCAGTTACGGCTGTGCGCCAAGACGAGGTCACAAAAAAATCAATGTGACCCTTGGCGCAAAAGGAGGCTCCTCGCGAGGTGGAATAGTTTGTGCGGTGGCGTTCATCACCTACTGATCCTCCAGATTGAAGAGGTGTGCCTTTGCTAGAGACTCATAGTTGAACGGCCCCTCAGACGTTAGATACATAGAGCTGGGAAATATCCATCGTAGCGTCGGGGGCGTTTCAACACCATTGCGTTGCCAAATTGGAGCAGAATTTAAGCGAGCCCATTCAATCCATAGATCTATCGGCTCTTGGGTGGTGCAGTTGCTGGTCACCAAGGGGCGGCAGACTAGACGGATTGATCACTGATCTTGTCACGATTTCTAAGGTGGTTGATATGCTTCTGGTCGGTATAATCCTTTTCGGGGAACTGTCCCACCAGGAGGCAACATTGACAAATAGAAAGCCGTGGCTTGAGCAGTTACGCCGCGAATTCATTATCGATCCGATCGTAAACGACCGTCGTAGCGTTAATGGAACACGGCTGGGTCGAGACTCAGGGTGGATTTTCAACCATGCAATAGGCGGTGGGCAGGCGAACTTTGACCTGCCAATCGATGAGCTATCTCCCCGGGATAGGGTGATGTTGTATGCGCTGTTCAACCAAAAGGCGCATATTGACGAGCTTATCCACGCTTTCGATCAGTTTTTTTTGCAGGGGGTGGAGAGCTTCCACGATGCGACCGTCATTGACGTGGGCTGCGGGCCTTTTACAGCTGGCCTTGCGCTGGCGAATGTCCTTGGCAACCGTGTAGCCTACAGGTATTTCGGTGTGGACCGTGCATCGTCGATGCTTACGCTGGCCAACGATTTGGCGGCGGAAGTACGGAAAGTGGGGGAGTTCAATGACCGTACAGAAGTGAGTTTTCATAAGAGCATAGATGAAATCAACTTCGGAAATCCCCGGGCTGCCGAGATGACGGTATTTGTCCTTTCATACCTTCTGGCTAGTAACTCCGTCGACGTAGATGCGCTCGTCGGGGAAATAAATCGTGCGCGTGGCCGAATAGGGCTCGGTCAAACGGTAGTGCTGTACACCAACTCCGCAAGAGAGGGCGCTCGCAACAACTATCCAAGATTCAGAGACCGAATGGTCGAGGCTGGCTTTAAAGAGCACGTCAGGGAAACTGAGCGTTTCCAGGATACCGATAAGCCGCGCGATATCCACTACGCACTGTTTGTGCGTCCCGCTGTAACGACGTTCTCCATGAGTGAGTTCTTAGGATGAGACTGCCAAGCTTCAATGATCTGACATTAGAGCAACTAAAGGTTTTCGAGTGTCCACCTGATAGCTCCATACTGGTCGTCGGCCCACCCGGCTCAGGGAAGACCTCCATGGCCATTTGGCGAGCGCGTCTTTTGGTGGGGCCCGAGCTGAATCGCAGCGTCGTTCTGGTAACGCGCAATCGGCTTCTTGTGGCTGTCGCTAGCGAGTTGGCAAAAGAACACGATGGTGCGGCAATTCAAGCTACAACAATGAGTAGCTTGATCGCGAATAGTTACTACGACCAATTCGGTCGATTTGCTCCACAACACTATGCGTTTGAATACATCTGGGATGTGATATTGCGCGAGTACGAGGAAGCAGGCGTTCAACCGTCAATTGATCATCTGATCATCGACGAAGGGCAAAACTTACCTCCTTCCTTCTTTAAATGGGCTGTGCGGTTTGGGGCGAAGGCGGTTTCCGTGTTTGCCGATGAAGATCAATCGACGCTCGGCGTGGGATCACGCGTTGCTGACTTGCGAGACGCTGGGTTCACAGAGATCCTGCCCCTTCTTGTCAATCACCGCAACACGAAAGAAATCGTTGACGTCATCGAACACTTCCACAAAGACAGAAAGTTGCCTCGAGCGATGGCAAGTCGAGGAGCAGGCTTCGATCTCCCTTACTTGATGGCAACGCCTAATTGGGAAGCTCTGGCTGACACTGTCACGGCTCGCTTGAAAAACACAGGCGAGGCCATTGGAGTCATCGTATACCGCAAGGAAGAGGTGTCTTATCTTTCAAGTCTTCTGCGCCAACGCTTAGACACAGCCCGTGTCGACTCATACACCAGCGATGCGATTCAAGGAGCAGAGGCGACAATACGCATGCGTGACCATGGGGTTACAGTCATTTGCGGAGAGTCTGCAATCGGACTGGAGTTTGATGCGCTTTATTTGCAGGATCTGTCGCGCTCATTACCGGCTGACGAGGCGATCAAAAATCGACGTCTCTACATGCTATGCGCACGAGCACGAAACAAATTGGTGTTGGTGAACGGACCTACTGAGCTGACGGTGGCACAATTGAACTCACTACCCCCACAAAATATTCTCGAACGATGAAATCTTATCCCGGCACGCAGCTAGACTTTCTAGACAATCCACCCCCAAAAAAGAAGGGTTTGCAAGACCGCGCGCAGCTGGTAATTGAGTTAGACCACCGAACTTGGATGCGTTTTCTCATTGAAGAGTGGTTGTTTCCTGATGGCTCTGGAAAATTCTTATTGGGGTTAGATCGTGCATGTGAATCCTACATTCCCCCAGACCTAATGACCGTAGCCGTTTGGTTCGATCAGGCCAAGCTCCCCCCAATCAACATCACAATATGGAGAGGAGGGGCCTGGTCAATTGTAGCCTTAAGCGACATTGGCCCAAACGACACGGTGATTTCTTGGGATGCGCCTCTACCCTTATTCGCCGTCGACCACTTTACCGTTGAAACAAGCCAGTCTAGGGCTCACTTGCTAGCGATGGTTCGGAATTTCGCGGACATTGATCTACCGTCACAATCCGTTGAAGTTAGGCCGGTCGATAAAGTTTTAGTGCCTACAGACGGAAATCTGCCTTCCAGTTCTAACCGCCCTCCCGAAAATTGGGATGCTCTCCGAGGCGCCGCCGCCATGGCGCTCTGGGCTGTACCGGCAATTGGGCCATGGTTGGAGGTTCTGTGCGAATCGTTATCCAGCGAAAAGCCCACCGAAACCGCAGAAGCCGTTCATGCTCCTTGGCTTCGCTTTGCTCTTTGGTCGGCTGAAGCTCAATCGTCTTCGCGATTTCCAATGTTGTGGCGTGCGATTGTTTCTGAGCTCTCACGCCCTGGCTTACTCAAAGAGTGGCGGCCACGGGCACTGCTAGATGCTGTGTGCTCCCGTGCTCACTTGCTAGGTGATAGCGAAGAGCGACTGGATCGCCTTAGAGACTCAACAATGATGTTGCTTCAGGATCGTGGCACTATTCAGCACATAGGAATCAAGGACGATCTTCTGGGGCTAGTATTTCAGCTCGTTTTGCTTAGACCGTCGCCTGAGCGTTTCGCTGGATGGAAAGAAGATTGGCCCGCCATTCCTCCCGCTGCGTGGTGGACAGGAGCAATCCTGACGGGATACGTCAGTGGCTTTCGCGCGCTTCCTCCAAGCTTTCGTGGATCATTGGGAGCACGCAAACTTCTTGCACTGCGCACATGGAAACTATCCGGCGTAGGATGCTCAAACGGGTGGAACACTCTATGTCAAGATTCATTGGCGTGGGCTGTTGAGAATGACTCTGTCGTTCTTCGGGCAGATCGCGAGGTCTTGGCTGAGCACAAATTTAGCAATAGAGGGCGGTGGTACCAAGTCAACTTAAACGACCCCCTATATGCGGATGAGGCCAAAAATCTTGCGCAACAATTCTGCCCTGATCGACTTCGACAAACGCTAACTTTAGAAGAGGGTAGTTACCAATTAGTGGGTAGCGGTCAAGCTACACTTGATGCTACGCAAATGAAGTTGAGCGTGAAAGGACGATTAGAAATTACCTTCGGCCCGAACACAAGCCTGGACAGCCGACTCGATGTAGCCGATTTTCGCGATTGGCTTGCGACCGCATCGATGTCGCATCGGCTTCCGCGCCCGCCCGCTACGAATGACGCAGAGAATGTTATCAGTGTTAGCGCCTCCAATCCTGCGCCGACGACAAAAGTAAAGAAGCGAACAGTTGTCGAAGACTCCGCAAGCCAAACCAAACTTTCTCCGGTAAAACCACCTAGGGGCCTGTTAATCGCCCCAAATTTCATTACCCCTGAAGAAGAGTCGGCCTTGATTGAATCCATTGATGCCCTGCCTTGGGATTCGACCATGAGCCGTAGAGTGCAGCATTATGGCTGGCGCTACGATTACAAAACTAGGAAAGTTAACCCAAATGCTTACATTGGGCCTCTGCCGAAATGGGCGAGCGAAATGGGAGAAAGACTATTCAGGCAAGGTTTGTTATTGGAGCGTCCTGATCAGGTGATCGTGAACGAATACATAGGCCAGCAAGGGATAGCTAAGCACATCGACTGCCTGCCATGTTTTCGCGGCGCGATTGTAACCATTAGTCTTAATGAAAGTTGGGAAATGGTTTTCAGCCGTCAAACGAAGTCAGGAACCGATGAGAAGTACAAAGTGCTATTGGCGCGTCGAAGTGCCGTCGTGCTTGACGGCGAGGCGCGAAAGAGTTGGCTGCACGAGATTCCACGAAAGATTAAGGAAGCAGGCGTGCCTAGGGGGCGCCGACTATCCATAACGTTTCGAAAGGTCGACACGAAGCATTGATCCCTTTCTAGCTTTTTTCAAATAAAGCTGGCGCTATTTACTGAGCCAGGTCGCAGATCTTCTACGTAACTTGTAGAGCATGCAGCTCAGGGAGGCTCTCAGGTCGTTCACGGATGAGGCTTGGGCGTCGCCCAGTTGCGTCATTAGCTCGGAGTTTTAAGCTGAGTGAGAAGTCACAACGCCATAGACCGATTGAGCGTCAATTTCTAGCTGCTTTGGCGATCACGGTAAAGGCGGCTTTGCGTTGAGGGTTCGGCCGACCGGTCACTCCGGAAATTTTCGACATGAGGGCAAGGCTTAAAGAATAGTCTTTAACCCATTGCTTGAGCGCTTCTGAGAGCTCTCGTCGCCTTAAGTCGGAGAAGCTGAGTGGGCATGTTCTAGGGGTGTAACTGTAGTGGTCTAATGAAACCGGACACCCATTTAGGCGAGAATGCTCGCCAGA
>NZ_JBWKQB010000021.1:0-116046 GCF_059418545.1 Pseudomonas sp. GW821-FHT07G10
CGTGCCCTTGTTCGCCGGCGCACTGACCGCGTTCAGCGTGAACAGGTGGCCGTCGTCGACGTCGGTGTCGTTGGCCAGCACGTTGACGGTCAGGGTCTGGTTTTCCGTGCCGGCGGCTACATCGGCCACCGCTACCGGCGCATCATTGGTGCCGGTGATGGTCACCACCACGGTGCTGCTGGCGGGCGCTCCGTGCTCGTCGGTCATGTTGTAGCTGAGCGTCACGTGTTCGACCACGCCTTGCGCCAGGTGGTCGAAGTCGACCCCCGGGTTGAACACCAGCTGGTTGCCGACCACGCTGGCCGTGCCCTTGTTCGCCGGCGCGCTGGCGCTGACCAAGGTGAACGCGTGGCCGTCATCGACATCGGTGTCGTTGGCCAGCACGTTGACGGTCAGCGTCTGGTTTTCTGTACCGGCGGCCACATCGGCCACCGCTACCGGGCCGTCGTTGGTACCGGTGATCGACCATGACACCGACTCGGGAGTCGTGGCAATGCCGTCGGTAACACCAAAGCTCACCGTCACCGTCATCGGCTCGCCCGCTGCGAGGTGTTGATAGGCAGCGTTTGTCGGGTCAAGCGTGAAAGAATGCGTTGTCGCGTCATAGCTCACGCCGGCAGGCAGAGAGGCCGGGACATTAACGACAGTGAGTATCGTGCCATGATCGACATCTGAGGCGTGTGCTAGCGCGTTCAACGTGACGGCTTGCCCGTCCTCGGTGGCATTGCCGGTTACCGTGCCTGTCACCACCGGTGCGTCGTTGCGCCCCGCAAACTGCACCGTCGCAGTGGCCCAACTGAGCGTGCCGTTGCCGAGACGAATCGCATAAGTAAAGCTGTCCGTCAGGGACTCGCCAAGAGCAAGCGCCTGGAGTTGTGCCTTGAACGCAGTCGACAAGGCAGCGGTGTCGTAGCCGACCTTGCCATCCGACGTAATCCAGATCTTTGCACCATTGATACTGGTGTCAGAACTCGTTGCCTCAATTCTGCTTGTGTCTTGAACCAGGAGGTCGGCCGGAGCATAAACCTTGGTGTCAGTAGAAACACTGGTCGCGTTATCGAGTGACCAGAGTGTCTTCGCGTTGCCGCCGAGGTCATTGGACATGACATCCAGATACACGACTGCTAGCAGATCTTCAGTGATGGTCACGCTGCTCGTGCCAATAACACCAGTAGTGAAGATGTCATCCTGGGCTTGCGGCGTGTTGGAAAACGAAGTGACGGTTCCGCCGCTGGTAGTTGTGGTGGTAGCCATGTCTTTCTCCCGAGAATGCCAGTTCTTTTAAGAATCGCTACGGACTGCTAACAGCCACAAAACGGACTCTTCCTTGCTGGAGCAAACCGGCGCAGTGTTCTGTCCATTCACGATGTCGTCATCCGATGTCTGTGAGGCGATTGGGGTGAAGTCCCGTTCTTGTACCGTTGTACCGCTCAGGTTGTTCAGGAGCGGTGCGAGGCGGCTGCCAGACATCGTCGGCCAGCTGGACAGCCGACTGCCGGGATGGGCGCTGCCGGCAGAGGGGCGCCGGTATCGCGATGGTGGAGAGGTTCGCCGCGCTTGAGGAGCGGATCGCAGGACAGGTTGGGCAAACGTGGGGCCGAGTCTGCAGCTGCGCAGCGCATGGCACGCAATAAACTGAGAGCACCCATGTGGAAGGGACTCCTGAAATTATGGCTGGGTGGGGCCGTGTCTTGGGGTAGCACTGACTCAGGGAAACGGCCTTTCCTGGTATCAGTTTGATATTTTTTTTAGCTGTCGGGTCAGGCGTTGTAAAGGTGTTACCCGGAGGGAAAGGCACAATGCGCCAATATTCCGACAGGTGGGCACTATAGCGTCGGTATTCTGGCGATCTATTTTTGGCGAATGGGTCGCAAGGGCCATGGGCACTCAACACTGGCGCGGCTCGAATGAGCTGAAAACCCAGACGGCGGCGTAGGCTGGCTGAGTCTGTACCGGCGCTGGTTCTTCTGCCTGTTCTTGATGCTGGCCCTGGTCCGCCGACCGCCTGTTCCCGCTGCAGTTGCCCGGTGATGATCTGGCCCGGGTGGTGCTGGCCGAAGACGGCGCGCCCCTCTGGCGCTTTGCCGATGCCGAGGGTGTTTGGCGTTACCCGATCAAGCCAGAGGAAGTCTCGCCTTACGACCTGGAGGCGCTGCAGACCCAAGAGGACCGCTGACCAGCAGTTGCGAGGTCATTTGCAAGCTGCTGTCACGTCCCTGGGGCAATTGCTGGCCATTTTGCAAATGCACGACCACCGCGCCTTCGGCACCGGTGACCAGTTGATCCCCGACAAACAAGCGGTCCCCCTCGACCAAGGCACGTCGGGTTCCATCCCCTCCACCACTTCCCCGCCCTATGTTGAAAAAGTGATTGAACTTTCCTTCAGACCGCCAAAGCCCCTGGAGCGAATAAATCAAGGGGGCCTTCGGTTTGAACAACGTGCTGGATTTAGCAGAGCGCATAAGTTTTTTTTTTGACATAGGCTTTATGAGAAATTCTTCTTAGCTGCTCTCCAGGATGTTCTTAGCTCTCCGTTACAAACCTGAAACGGTTTGACCTATAAAGGTCGTCAATTATTTGGCGACCGATAAGTACCATCAGGATCAGGGACTATGGGCGTTTCGAACCCCCTCTGCAGCGCGATTTTATTGGCCATGGCTTGTTCACATCAGGCCCACGCAATGTCACTGACCGAAGCGATTCAGAGCACACTGGATAACCATCCGGAACTGCATGCCAGCGAGAACAATCGCCTGTCTGCCGATGAGGACGTGAAAGTTGCCAAAGGGGGCTTCTACCCTACCGTCGATTTGAATGCCGCTTACGGGCGCGGCTTCAGCGACAACAGCTCCACCCGCTCGTTGGGTAATCACAATACTGAAACCCTGACTTACACCCGGTCGGAACTGCGTCTGAGGCAAATGCTGTTCGATGGTTTCAACACCACCAATGAAGTCGGGCGGACCAAATCAGTGGTCAACTCCCGGGCTTACTTTACTCGTGGCACTGCCGAAAGCCTGGCATTGCGCACCATCGAGGTGTACCTCGAAGTTCTCAAGCGCCGTGAACTGGTAACCCTGGCCAAGAACAACCTGCAGGCGCACTTGCGAGTCAACGATCAGATCGGCCTGCGTACCGAACGCGGCGTGGGCAGCAACGCTGACCGCGATCAGTCGAGCGCCCGTCGGGCACTGGCGCAAAACAACCTCGATACTGCAGAAGCCGACCTGGCCGATGCCAAGGCGAATTTCTTCAGCGCGGTCGGGCGCATGCCCGATGAGCTGGAAACCCTCCCCTCGATCAGAGGCGAAGTCCCCACCACTCTGCCCGATGCGCGGAAAAGCATGCTGGAGAACAACCCATACCTGAAATCCGCCCAGGCTGACATTCATGCCGCCGAGAGCCAGTACGAGGTTGCCAAGTCACCGTTCTATCCACGCTTCGATGCCGAAGCAGCAGTCGGTGCCAACGACAATATTCAAGGCGACAAGGGCCACGACAACGAATGGCGGGTCGGCGTGGTGATGAACTACAACCTGTTCAAAGGCGGCAGTGACAAAGCTCGCCTGCAATCGGACGCACACAAAATCAACCAGGCCATGGACATCCGCAACAACGCCTTGCGCATGCTCAACGAGAACATCACGCTGGCCTGGAACGCCATGGTCAACGCGAAGAAACAAACCCCGACCACCCGTGAATACGCCGAAACCACCACCCGTGTGCGGGCCGCCTATCAGGACCAGTTCGGCCTTGGCCAACGGACCCTGCTCGACCTGCTGGACAGCGAAAACGAGCTGTACAACGCTAACCGCCGCTATACCGAAGTGCGCTACACCGAAGAGTTCTCCATGTACCGCGTTCTGGCCAACATGGGCCAGTTGTTGAACAAAGAAAAAGTAGTGGTGCCTGCCGAAGCGATCGCACAAACAGAAGTGAGAAGCGAAGCCCGTTTGCCAGAAATGAAGTAGGTAAAGGAGAGCTCAATTTGACCAGCATGGAACCTGCAAACTCTGGTGTCGATCCGCGCCAGAGCTTTGATGACCCGCTGTTGGACGGATTATTGATCCTCTGCAAACTGCATGACTGCACTGTCAGCCGCGCCAGCCTGAGCGCCGGATTACCGCTGCCCCAGCAGCGCCTGAGCCTGGACTTGCTACCGCGTGCCGCAGCGCGGGCCAGCTTGCAGGCGCGTTTACTGCGCCGAGAGCTGGGGGCTATCTCGGCACTCAACCTGCCGGTGCTGCTGATTCTCAAACATGGCCGATGCGCGGTCTTGCGGCGTTGGGGCGACGATGGCAAGGTGCTGATCCTGCCGAGCGAAGCCGAGGGCGGTGAACAATGGGTCAGCCGTGAAGAACTGGCCGAAGACTACAGCGGCCAGGCGCTGTTTGCCCGGCCACGGCATGAACTCGAAGACTTGCGCACACCACTGGTGCCGAGGGTCGAAGCCTGGTTCCGTGACACCCTGAAGCTGTCGCGCTGGCTGTACAGCGATGCGATTCTGGCGAGTTTCCTGATCAACCTGCTGGGGTTGATGGTGCCGTTGTTCGTTATGCAGACCTATGATCGCGTGGTACCGAATCAGGCGACTTCGACGCTTTGGGTGCTGTCCATCGGGCTGCTGATCGGCACCGGTTTCGAACTGGTGCTACGGGTAGTCCGCGCCCACCTGCTGGACCAGGCCGGGAAGAAAACCGACATCATCCTTTCCGCCACCTTGTTCGAGCGCATCACCGGTATGTCGATGAAGGCGAAGCCTGCGACCATCGGCGGCTTTGCCCAGAGTATCCACGACTTTCAGGGCCTGCGGGATTTTCTCACCGCCGTGACCCTGACCAGCCTGATCGACCTGCCGTTCGCCGTGCTGATGCTGGTGGTGATCGGCTTGCTCGGCGGCTGGCTGGTGGTGATTCCATTGCTGGCCTTCCCCATCACAATTCTCGTCGCCATGCTGATTCAGCTACACCTGCGCGACACTGTGCAGAAAAGCCTGAGCCTGGGCGCCGAACGCCAGGCGCTGCTGATCGAAACCCTCGGTGGTCTGGAAACCCTCAAGGCTTGCAGCGCCGAAAGCGAACGCCAGCACAAATGGGAAAGCATCCACGGCGCACTGACCCGACTGGACAGCCATGCGCGTAACCTGTCGGCGCTGGCCACCAACGGTACATTGTTCATTCAGCAATTCTCCGGCATGGCGACCATCGTCGCCGGGGTCTACAGCATCATCGCCAGCAACCTCAGCGTCGGCGCCCTGGTGGCGACCTACATGCTCGGCAGTCGGGTACTGGCTCCGCTGGGGCAAATCGCCGGGCTGATCACCCGCTATCAGCAAGCCCAACTGACCATGCGCAGCACCGACACGCTGATGTCGCTGCCGCAAGAGCGCGACACCAAACAGCGGCCGCTGGAGCGCACTCAATTGCAGGGTGGGCTCGATGTCAGCCAGGTGACCTTCCGCTACAAAGGGCAAAACACACCGGCCCTGGCCAATATCAGTTTCAGCATGAAACCCGGTGAACGAATCGGCATCATCGGCCGCAGCGGCTCGGGCAAAAGTACCCTGGCGCGGTTGGCAATGGGCTTTTATGCACCGGAAGAAGGTCAACTGTTGCTCGATGGTCTCGACCTGCGGCAACTGGATGTCGCCGACCTGCGCCAGCAAATCGGTTATGTCGCTCACGACCTGCCGCTGCTGGCCGGCAGCCTGCGGGACAACCTGACCCTCGGCGCCCGCTATATCAGCGACTCGCGGATGCTCGAAGTGGCCGAACTGACCGGTGTCACCGACCTCGCCCGTCAACACCCTCAAGGCTTCGATCGCCCCGTCGGTGAACGCGGCCAGTTGCTGTCCGGCGGCCAGCGTCAGATGGTGCTGCTGGCCCGAGCGTTGTTGCTCGACCCGCCGATCATGTTGCTCGACGAACCCACCAGCGCCATGGACAACAGCAGCGAAGATGTTCTGCGCCAACGCCTGCACAAGTGGGTTCAGGGCAAGACCTTGCTGCTGGTCACCCACCGCACCTCGATGCTCAGTCTGGTGGATCGGCTGGTGGTGCTGGACCACGGCCGGATCGTCGCGGACGGTCCGAAAGAAGCGGTCATCGATGCACTGCGCAAGGGCCATGTCGGCTCTGCGGCTGTCTAGGGTCTGTTGACGCTTGGTGACGACCGCGACGGGAACCCACTTGCGCGAGGCTGCGTTGCGGGATTTGCCAAGGGAACAACCATTAGCGGCATCCCGCGCCTTGCCTCGCACAAGTTGGCACAGCAACGCGGTTCGCCACCAAACGTCAACGGACCCCAGGAGTCGCCCATGTCTGCTTCACAAGGTTCACGCGGCTATTTCGACAGCTTCAGCAAAAGCGCAGAAAGCGAATTCATGCCCGACATCTGCGGAGCATCGCTGCAGGATTCGCCGCGCCGGTCGCGGATGACGGTGTGGATCGCCGCGGCGCTGATCATCACCGCGCTGATCTGGGCCAGGTTCGCCGTGCTGCAAGAAGTCACCATAGGTGAAGGCAAGGCCATACCGTCGAGCAAGGTTCAGGTGATCCAGAATCTGGAGGGCGGCATCGTCACCGAGATCTTCGTGCGTGAAGGGCAAATAGTGAACAAGGGCGATACGCTGCTGCGCCTTGATGACACACGGTTTCTGTCCAACAAGGGCGAGAGCGAAGCGGAACGCTTTGCCTTGATCGCAAAGGTCGAGCGGCTGTCTGCCGAAGCCGAGGGTCGGCCTTTCAAGCTCTCCGACGAGGTCATCGCCAAAGCCCCACAAGTGGCTGAAGACGAGCGCTCGCTGTTCGAACAACGGCAACGCCGCCTGGCCAGCGAGCAACGCACACTGACGGAACAACTTCGGCAAAAAACCCAGGAGTTAGCGGAGTTTCGTTCCAAACAGGGCCAGTTCAGTTCCAGCCTGGCTTTGCTGCAACAGGAAATGAACATGTCGGTGCCGCTGGTGGGGACCGGTGCGGTTTCGCCGGTGGAAATCCTTCGACTCAAACGCAGTGCGGTGGAGATTCGCGGCTCGTTGGACTCCACCACCCTGGCCATCCCACGGGCTGAATCGGCAATCAACGAGATCAAGAGCAAGCTCGATGAATCGGTGCAAGGCTTCCGGTCGGACGCCGCCAAGGAGCTCAACGAAAAACGCACCGACCTGTCGAAAATCACCGCGTCGAGCATCGCTATCGACGACCGGGTGACCCGCACCACCGTGGTCTCGCCGGTGCACGGTGTGATCAAGCAATTGAAGGTCAACACCATCGGCGGCGTGGTCCAGCCGGGCAGCGACATGGTGGAGATCGTGCCGCTGGAAGACAACCTGCTGATTGAAGCCAAGGTCCGTCCGCAGGATGTGGCATTCCTTCATCCCGGGCAGAAAGCCATGGTCAAGTTCAGCGCCTATGACTACACCATCTACGGGGGGCTAAGCGCCAAACTCGAACTGATCGGCGCCGACACCATCACCGACGACAAGGGCAACAGCTTCTACCTGATCCAGGTGCGCACCGACAAAAACCATCTGGGCGGCGAAGCCAAACCGCTGCTGATCATCCCCGGCATGGTCGCCACCGCGGACATCATCACCGGCGAGAAAAGCGTGCTGGATTACTTGCTTAAACCAGTGCTCAAAGCGAGGACCGAGGCAATGCGCGAGAGGTAGTATTCTTGATTGTTCCCACGCTCTGCGTGGGAACAATCTCTTTAGCCCTTACTTTCACCATGATTACGCCGAAAAGTCTCCTCCCCCATCGCCGCAATCTGTCCGTCGATCAACGCTTCAAACGGTCGCAACAGCGGCTCGAACGAGGTCGGGGCTTCAAGGGTCTGCAATGCCTGGACAATCGCTTCCAGCGTCGACAACGCCCCCGGCCCCGGAGCCTTGCGCAAACGGTAACGGGAGACCGAACCCTCGGCCAGCGTCACGCGGGGCAGCGCCGCCAGCAACGGATTGAGGTGCAGTAACTTGCGTGCCTTGCGCCAGGTACCGTCCGGCACCACCAGCAGCAATGGTTGATCCGACCCAGCGTAGGCTTGCAACGGTTGCGCATCATCCGCCGGAAACAGCAGTCGCGCTTGATAGCCGGGTGGGTTCAACAACGCGGGCAAATCCTCGAACACCTCCCCCACGATCAACTCGGCATTGTTCAAGCCCAGCGCCGCCAGCCGTGCGGTGTTCAGCGCATGGTTCACCTCGCTGGGATGCTGCAATAGCAGCACTCGGGTGCGACTGTCCATTTGCGGAATCAGCGGGCACAGGCAGTGGGTTTCAGGGCGCAGGCAACGGGCGCATTGGCTTCTGGACATGAGGTTCTCCCGATCAGGCCTGGTTGAGCTGGGCTTTGAGCAAGTCGCGGAAGGTCTGGATCAGCGGTTCGCGGCTGCGACCACGGCGCACGATCATCGAGAACGGTGCCTGATAGCCGAAGGTCGCCGGCAGCAGCACGCGCAAATCCCCCTTGTCGGCCCATGCCTGGGCGTAATGCTCCGGCAGATAGCCGATATAGGCACCCGATAGCACCAGAATCAGTTGCGCCTCCATACTTTCCACCGTCGCCGCACTGTGCTTGAAGCCGTGGCGAGCCAGTTCGGCCTGGCTCCAGTAACCGCGACCGACCATGCGTTGCTGGGTGATGACTTGCTCCGGGATACGTCGCTCGGTGAACAATGGATGGCGATTGCTGCAATACAGCCAGTGCTGCTCGCGGTACAGCGGCATATAGACCAGCCCGCTCATGCGAGTCGAGAACGCACCGATAGCCAGGTCCAGACGATTGTCCTGAACCCCGAGCTGTAGCTCATAGGGACTCATGACCGATAAGTGCAAATGCACCGCCGGGTGTTCCTGGCTGTAGGCACCGATGGCTTCGGCGAACGGCAGGGCCTTGTCGCTGACGGTCGAGTCGATCACCCCCAGGTTAAGGGTGCCACGCAATTCGCCCTTGAGCGCTGCGGCGTATTGTTCGAAACCTTCCAGTTCGCCGAGCAGGCGCAGGGTTTCCTGATGGAACAATTCACCTTTGCTGGTCAGGCTGAAACCACCCCGGCCGCGATGGCAAAGCACCAGGCCCAACGCCGCTTCGAGCTGGCTCATGTAAGTGCTGATGGCCGATGTCGACAGGTTGAGCTCCTGCTGAGCATTGGCAAACCCCTGATGCCGCACCACGCTGACGAAGATGCGCAATAGTTTCAGGTCGGGTAAAGCGTTGGCCATGGGGGCTCCACCTGGAAAATGTGTTCAAAGCTCATTCCCACGCTCCGCGTGGGAACTGGATGCGGAGCGTCCGGGGAGGCATTCCCACGCGGAGCGTGGGAACGATCAAGTCTAATCCCCAACCAACCATTAGTTTAGAAAAATCTGAACTAAGTATTTGCCAGTAGCGATTCTTCCCGTTCACTACATTTCTGCACAATCGCCTCCTGACAAATAAAACAACGATGAGGCTTATCCCGTGGACAAAATATTTCACCAACCACTGGGCGGCAACGAAATGCCGCGCTTCGCCGGCATCGCCACCATGATGCGACTTCCCCACTTGCAATCACCGGCAGGGCTCGATGCTGCTTTTGTCGGCGTCCCACTGGACATCGGCACCTCGCTGCGCGCCGGCACCCGCTTCGGCCCACGTGAAATCCGCGCTGAATCGGTGATGATCCGCCCGTACAACATGGCCACCGGTGCCGCGCCGTTCGACTCGCTGTCGGTTGCCGACATCGGTGACGTGGCGATCAACACCTTCAACCTGCTGGACGCCGTGCGCATCATCGAAGAAGCCTACGACGATATCCTCAGCCACAACGTTATCCCGCTGACCCTGGGTGGCGACCACACCATCACCCTGCCGATCCTGCGTGCGATTCACAAGAAGCACGGCAAGGTCGGTCTGGTGCATATCGATGCCCACGCCGATGTGAACGATCACATGTTCGGCGAGAAGATCGCCCATGGCACCACCTTCCGTCGCGCCGTGGAAGAAGGCCTTCTGGACTGCGACCGCGTGGTGCAGATTGGTCTGCGGGCTCAGGGCTACACCGCTGAAGATTTCAACTGGAGCCGTAAACAGGGCTTCCGTGTGGTTCAGGCCGAAGAATGCTGGCACCACTCGCTGGCGCCACTGATGGCTGAAGTTCGCGAGAAAGTCGGCGGCGGTCCGGTGTACCTGAGCTTCGACATCGACGGCATCGACCCGGCCTGGGCACCTGGTACCGGCACCCCGGAAATCGGCGGTCTGACCACCATCCAGGCGATCGAGATCATTCGTGGTTGCCAAGGGCTCGACCTGATCGGCTGCGACCTGGTAGAAGTCTCGCCGCCTTACGACACCACCGGCAACACCTCGCTGCTGGGCGCCAACCTGCTGTACGAAATGCTCTGCGTACTGCCAGGTGTGACCCACCGCTGAGGAATGACCATGAGCGAACGTGATCAGGTGTTGGAAGCCGCCGCAGAACTGGTGTCGGCCTTTGCCCGCAACGATCGCGAAGCCTACTTCGGCGCGTTTAGCGCCGATGCCAGCTTCGTTTTCTACACCCTCGAAACGCCATTGCTGTCGCGCGATGCTTACCAGGCCTTGTGGGACAACTGGCGCCGCAAGGATGGCTTCGAGGTGCTTTCGTGCACCTCGAGCAACGCCTTCGTCAGCCTGCAGGGTGATGTGGCGATTTTTATTCATGACGTCGCCACCGAGCTGCGCATGCAAGGGGAGCAACTTTTTAGCCAGGAACGCGAAACCATTCTTTTTAAAAAACAGGGGTTTCGCAAAGAAGAACAAGGCCGTTGGCTGGCCTGCCACGAACATTTGTCCGCAATGCCGGAAAGACTGCCCTCCCCTTAGCCAACACAGGTGACGCTCACGCACGATGAGCGCGCCTTGATGATCGGAGCAGATCATGAATAACAACAACAAAGAACAAAGCATCAGCACTATTGAAACCTTCGGGGTCGAACAGATCCCGGACCATGAGCGTACCGCCAGGCCCATCGATCTTTTTCGAATGATCTTCGGTGGCTCCAACACCTTTGCTACTGCGGTGCTCGGGAGTTTCCCGGTGCTGTTCGGCCTGTCCTTTCAGGCTGGCGTCTGGGCTATTGTGCTGGGCGTACTGTTCGGCGCGATTATCCTCGCGCCGATGGGCCTGTTCGGTCCGATCAACGGCACCAACAACGCGGTCTCCTCCGGTGCGCACTTCGGCGTGCACGGTCGGGTCGTCGGCTCATTCCTGTCGCTGCTGACCGCCATCGCCTTCTTCTCACTTTCGGTGTGGAGCTCGGGTGATGCATTGATCGGCGGAGCCAAGCGCTTGATCGGCGTTCCGGAAAACGACCTGACCCTGGCCCTGGCCTACGGTCTGTTCGCGATCCTGGTGCTGACCGTATGCATCTACGGTTTCCGCTTCCTGCTGTGGGTCAACAAGATCGCAGTATGGAGTGCCAGCCTGCTGTTCCTGCTGGGAATCTTCGCCTTCGCAGGGCCTTTCGACATTAACTTTGCCGGTAGCGTCAGCCTCGGCCAGCCAGGTTTCTGGGCAGCCTTTATCGGTGCAGCGCTGGTGGCCATGAGCAACCCGATTTCCTTCGGCGCGTTCCTCGGCGACTGGTCCCGCTACATCCCGCGGGACACCCCGAAAGGCCGGATCATGGCGGCGGTGATCATCTCGCAGATCGCCACGCTGATTCCGTTCATGTTCGGCCTTGCCACCGCGACCATCGTTGCCATCAAGGCACCGGATTACATTGCGGCGAACAATTATGTCGGCGGCCTGCTGGCGGTTTCACCGAGCTGGTTCTTCCTGCCGGTGTGCCTGATCGCAGTGATCGGCGGCATGTCCACCGGCACCACCTCGCTGTATGGCACCGGGCTGGACATGTCCAGCGTGTTCCCACGGGTGTTGTCGCGAGTCAAGGCGACCTTGTTGATTGGCGTGCTGTCGATTGCCTTCATCTTCATCGGACGCTTTGCGGCAAACCTGGTGCAGAGCGTATCGACCTTCGCCGTGCTGATCATCACCTGCACCACCCCGTGGATGGTGATCATGATCATCGGTCTGCTGGTGCGTCGTGGCTTCTACTGCCCGGATGACCTGCAAGTCTTCACCCGTGGCGAACAGGGCGGTCGCTACTGGTTCCAGCACGGCTGGAACTGGCGTGGTCTGGGTGCCTGGATTCCTAGCGCAATGGTCGGTCTGTGCTTCGTCAATCTGCCGGGGCAGTTCGTCGGCCCGCTGGGCAATCTGGCTGGCGGCATCGATATCAGCCTGCCGGTGACCCTGGGTCTGGCTTCGCTGGTGTACCTGACGCTGTTGAGCCTGTTCCCGGAGCCGACACTGGTTTTCGGACCGAACGATCCACGCAACAAGCGCACGGATTCGCGCGCCAAACCTGAACTAGGACAAGCAGCCTGATTAAGCCCCCCTACCTGTAGGAGCAAGGCTCGCCCGCGATGAACGATAACGCGGTTGGCGTGCAGTACCGCGCCTCCCTTCTCGCGGGCAAGAGCTAGGCGCCCCCCCTGCTCCTGCAGTGCTCGATTACGTTCCACATAAAAAAGACAATCGGAGACACGCTGTAATGGCTTTGGATTTATTTGTTGTTCTCATTTATGCCGCCGGTATGCTGGTGCTCGGTTATTACGGCATGCGCAAGGCCAAGACCCACGAAGACTATCTGGTGGCCGGTCGTAACCTTGGCCCGACGCTGTACATGGGCACCATGGCTGCTACCGTACTCGGCGGCGCGTCGACGGTCGGTACCGTGCGTCTGGGCTACGTCCACGGGATCTCCGGCTTCTGGCTCTGCGCCGCACTGGGCTGTGGCATCATTGCGTTGAACCTGTTCCTGGCCAAACCGCTGCTCAAGCTGCGGATCTTCACCGTCACCCAAGTGCTGGAAAAACGCTACAACCCGATGGCCCGTCAGGCTAGCGCAGTGATCATGCTGGCGTACGCGCTGATGATCGGCGTGACCTCGATCCTCGCCATCGGTACCGTGCTGCAAGTGCTGTTCGGCTTGCCGTTCTGGATCTCGGTGATGCTCGGCGGTGGCGTGGTCGTGGTCTATTCGACCATCGGTGGCATGTGGTCGCTGACCCTGACCGATATCGTCCAGTTCGTGATCAAGACTGTCGGTCTGATGTTTGTCCTGCTGCCAATCTGCCTGTACCGCGTCGGCGGTTGGGATGAGCTGGTCACCAAGTTGCCAGCGTCCAGTTTCAGCTTCAGCACCATCGGCTGGGACACGATCATCACCTACTTCCTGATCTACTTCTTCGGGATCCTGATCGGCCAAGACATCTGGCAGCGAGTGTTCACCGCCAAAAATGAGAAAGTCGCGCAATACGCGGGTACCTTCGCCGGTTTCTACTGCATCGCCTACGGCCTGGCCTGCGCCCTGATCGGCATGGCCGCTCACGTGCTGCTGCCAGATCTGGACAACGTCAATAATGCCTTCGCAGCGATCGTTAAAGCGTCCTTGCCGGACGGTCTGCGCGGTCTGGTGATCGCCGCAGCGCTGGCGGCCATGATGTCCACCGCCAGTGCCGGACTGCTGGCCGCTTCCACCACCCTGACCGAAGACCTGCTGCCGAGACTGCGCGGCGGCAAACAGTCGAGCCTGAGCATCAACCGTCTGTTCACCCTGCTGACCGGTATCGTGGTGCTGGGTATTGCCTTGGTGGTCAACGACGTGATCAGCGCCCTGACCCTGGCCTACAACCTGTTGGTGGGCGGCATGTTGATCCCGCTGATGGGTGCCATTTTCTGGAAACGTGCGACCACCGCCGGGGCAATCGCCAGCATGGGTCTGGGCTTTGTCACTGCACTGGCGTTCATGGTCAAGGACGGTCTGGATGCCAACACGCCGATCTACTACAGCCTGGTGGTAGGTTTGATCAGCTTCGTATTGGTCAGCCTGCTGTCCCCTCGCCCGGTGGCAGTGGCCAACGCGATCTAATCTGAGCGTAACAACGGTTTACCTTTTTCTTCGATGGGTACGGCGTCGGTTGCCGTACCCTTTTTTTTTCGCCTGAAGTTTTTCCCCCCTGAGGAGCCCCCAATGAAAATCGTCAGCCGCGATCAATGGTTCGAAGTCAAAACCCTGAGCGACGGTGTGCGCCTGATCCACGAGCCGTATATCCGCCCCTTCTACCGCTGCAACCTGTGGCATATCCAGGGCCGCGACAAAGACCTGCTGGTGGACAGCGGCTCCGGGCTGGTCAGCCTGCGCGAGCAATTACCCTGGCTCACCGAACGACCGCTGCTGGCAGTGGCCAGTCATTGCCATTTCGACCACATTGCCGGCCATCACGAATTCCCCGAACGCCTGGTCCACCCGGCTGAAGCGCAAATCCTCGCCGAGCCCGATGGTGACAACACCCTGGCCACCGCCTTCGTCGGCGACGACATGTTTGAAGCCCATCCGGATTGCCCGTTGTGCTACGCCGAATACCGGGTCAGGGCTGCGCCCGCCACCCGTTTGATCGAAGAAGGCGACGTACTCGACCTCGGTAACCGCACACTGCAAGTGCTGCACACACCCGGCCATTCACCGGGCGGTATCAGCCTCTGGGAGGCGGCCACCGGCACGCTGTTCAGCGGCGACATCATCTATGACGGTCCGTTGATCGAAAACGCCTACCACTCCAATCTCGAGGACTACGCGAAAAGCCTTCAGCGACTGCGCGAACTGCCAATCCGCACCGTGCACGGCGGACACTTCCCGAGTTTTTCAGGAGAGCGCCTGCGCGTACTGATAGATGAGTGGAACCGTCAGCATGAGTAATGTGTGCTGTACTGGCAGTTAGCGACTGCCGTTTTTGCAGGAAGATGGTACAAGGATCGCTAACGTCATTTATGACAGCTATCGCGTACCCCTCGGACGGGCCAAAAAACAACGACAACCTCCCCTTGCCAGAGGTGTGTATGAACGGCACTGAAACACAATCAATCATCTGCCGCCCCATCGAAGAACCGCCGGCCCTGAAATCGCCGCCCCCTCCCCCCGGGTTCACTCCTGGAAAAAACGCCGCCAGTCATTCCTTCCCTCCTGACCAGCTGTACCTGAGCCACGCGAGGAATGACCATGAAAAGAGCAGCCGTTCGTAATGCCGTGCATCGCTTCATCAGTCGTCTGCTGGATGGCAACGAGGATTTCGATGACAGCGTGAGCCTGGAGCAGTTGGGGTTGGACAAACAGGATATCGAGGACCTTATCTTCCGCCTGGAGGACGAGTTTGAGCTGAGTGCGTTTACCAGCGAGGAAGATCAGCTCCTCAAGAGCGCGACCACGGCCAATGACTTGTGCCGGTTTCTGCTGGAGATTTCCCGGCACTAATGTCCGCGTTGCTGGCAACGCCGGGTTGGTGTAAAGGCTCGGGGCGTGAAGCGGTCATAAAATCAGGCGGTGGGATTCGTCAGCGCGACGGCGTGAAACAGACGCAGCGCTACAAACCTGAATGGAAGACCATCAAGCCGCGCTTTTAACAAATGAGGTTTTTGGCCTGGTTCCCGTTGATCAGTCAGCAGGAAGCCGGGCCTTTTTTTCGCATGATGCAGGGGTTCCTGCGCAGTGCGCAGGATGGCTCAGCCATCGATCATTTACCTGCGCTGCTGGCGCCGACGCTGCTCGTCGTCAGTGCGCACTGGCACGGGTTGCAGAGGCGGTTCAATCAGGCCGAGAGCAACACCGAGGTCGTGGAGCCAGTTTTGTAGTTTCTCTTTCATGGTGCCCCCTTCAGGGTAGTGCTGAGCGACCGGGATTCTGTAGCCGCTTCATACAGATAATAGTCCGAAGTCCTACGCAATGCTCGCCCGGTATGACAATGAACTGTTACAGAATTAGTTCGAATGTGCTGGGAAACACTCAGGCGCTGGCCCGGGTTTCCAGCGCCTGAACCGGTCTGGCCGCCTGTTGCAGCTCAATCCAGGCATTGAGGTTGGCGCCAACCATGCCCTTGCGCCACATCAGCCAGGTGGTGGCACTGGCGAACGGCTCGGCCAGCGGGTGCACCGCCACGCTTTCTCGCCCTGGCAGGCTGGCAAGCATCGATTCCGACATCAACGCCACACCGGAACCGGCAATCACACAGGCCAGCATCCCCTGATACGACTCGATCTCCATCGCCCGGCCCATGGCCGCGTGATCATTGGCAAACCACGCCTCCAGACGCATCCGGTAAGAACAGCCCTGACGAAAGGTAAACACCGAACGCCCTTGCACATCCAGGGCACTGCGTACCGGCGGATGATCAGCCTCGCTGATCAGCACCAGTTTCTCCTCGCACAGCGGTACACCGTCGAGCCCGGCCAGCTCCAGCGGGCCGTCCACCAGTGCCGCATCGAGCCGACCGGCAAGCAAGCCCTCCAGCAGCTCACCGCTGGGAGCGGATTGCACCTGCAGGTTCACCGCCGGGTAGGTGCGGTGATAACGCGCCAGCAACGCTGGAAGATGAATCGCAGCCGTGCTGTACATGGTGCCCAGCACGAAGTCACCGGCCGGTTGACCACCCTGCACCGCCGCATGGGCTTCGTCGTGCAAGGCAAACAGCCGCGCGGTGTAGTCCAGCAAGACTTTACCCGCAGGTGAAAGCTGCAAGCGCTGACGCTCACGCAAAAACAGTTCGACGCCCAGTTGCTCCTCCAACTGCTTGAGCCGGGTCGACAGATTGGACGGCACCCGATGCAGCCGATCGGCCGCCCGGGTAATGGAACCTTCCTCTGCAACAGCCTGGAAGATGCGTAATTGGCTGAACTCCACACCTTTCTCCAAAAATGAACAAGTTACTCACTATTATTCATTTTTAAAGAAAGTCAATCAGTCTTAGCCTGACGGTCATTGCTCCTTTGCAGGAATCCAGACCATGTCACCTCTGATTCGCTTACTGGCCAGTTTTATCGCCCTGATGATGGCCATGGGAATTGGCCGCTTCGCCCTGACCCCGCAGTTGCCGCACTTGATCAGCGAAGGTCAGATCGATCTGACCGCCGCCGGGCTTATCGCTGCGGCCAACTACCTTGGTTACTTCATCGGCGCAGTGGACGCGATGTTCGCCCGCCGCCCTGAGCAGGTTCGTCGCCGTTTGCTCGGCGGTCTGTGGTTATGCGTACTGCTGACACTGGCTTCGTTCTGGGCCACGGGTTTCTGGTCGCATCTGCTGCTGCGCTTCGGCACCGGCGTGGCCAGCGCCTGGGTGCTGGTGATGATTACTGCGCTGAGTCAGCCGCTGGCCGTCGCAGCCGGGCGTCCACGACTCGGGGCATTGGTATTTGCCGGACCAGGGTTGGGGATTTTTCTTACGGGATTGTTGGCACTGGGCTCGAACCTGATGGGGCAAAGTTCGGCCACGCTGTGGCTGGTGTATGCCGGTGTAGCGTTGCTGATGCTGCTGGTGATTCTGCCGATCCTGCCGCAACCGGCAGCCAGCATGACCGCGGCGCCCACAACCGTGGCCTCGGGCAACGCCGCAATTCCCCGGCTGGGTTTGATCTACGCCTTATACGGTCTGGGCTACATCATTCCCGCGACGTTCCTTTCGCAAATGGCCAGCGCGCACTTTCACGGGCAATGGCAGGCCGACCTGTTCTGGCCGTGCTTCGGCCTGGCCGCGGCCATTGGCGTGGTGTTGGTCAGTTTGCGTCGATACAACCCGAATACCACCCGGCATTGGTTGATTGCGACCTTATGGCTGCAAGCCGCCGGGGTGTTCGCTTGCCTGCTGGGCAACGGTCTTGGGCTGGCATTGGGTGTGATCCTGTGCGGCACGCCGTTTTTGGCCTGCATGCAACTGGTGATGCAACGCTCACGGGAACTGGCCCCCCACAACACCCAACGCAACGCCGGGCTACTGACGGCCTGTTTCGCCGTGGGTCAGCTCAGCGGGCCGTTGCTGGCAGCGCTGAGCAGCCATTTCAGTGGAGGATTGCAACCAGGGTTAATGATTGCCGGTACCGGGTTGCTGCTGGGGGGTGGGCTATTGTTGCGCCCGGTCATTGCCCGAGAGCTTTGCGCAAACGACGCCGCATCCACTGTTCTGCGCTGACAAAGGTGATGCCGAGCAACACCAGCACGGCACCGACCACGAAGTTGAAACTCAGTGGCTCACCCAGCAGCACCACGCCGAACGTGACGCCGAACAACGGCGTCATGAAGGAGAACACCGCCAGATTCGCCGCCAGGTAGCGACGCAACAGCCAGAACCAGGTCAGGTAACTGAAGAACGACACCACCAGGCCCTGGAACAGCACACTGGCCACAGCCACCGTGGTCAGGCTGACATGGCTGATCTGCCCGCTCAGGGCGGCAATCACCAGCAGACCGACGAAGCCTACGATCAGTTGGTAAAACAGCGTCAGGGTCGCCGGGGCCTCTGACAAACGTGAAGCACGCACCACTACTGTGGTCGCGCCCCAAGCCGCCCCGGCCAATACACCCATCGCGTCCCCCAACAGCATCCGTTTATCAAGGTTGTCCAACGACAAACCGCCGGCAAACGCGAATCCAATGCCGACAAACGCAAGGAGAATCCCCAGCCATTGCAACCGCCGCAGTCGCTCACTCGGCAACAGCCAGTGCACACCCAACGCGGTGAAGATGGGGGCGGTGTAGAGGAACACCGACATATGCGCCGCGGTAGTCAGCTTCAGGCCTTCGGCAATGAACAGAAACTCGAGGCCAAACAGGCTGCCAGCGAGCAGACCGCCCCGCCAGGTGCTGCCGACCTGTTCCCAACCGCCTTTCCAGAAGATCAGCAATGCGACCAATACCGCGGAGATTCCAGAGCGTCCGGCCGCTTGCATGACCGGTGCGATGTCCGCTGCCGCCCATTTGATCATCACCTGCTGCACGCCCCAGATCAGGCACAGACCCAGCATCACTTGCAGGGCAAAACCATCGGCGCTGCGCCGTGTGGCGATCACCGCAAAACCTCGAAGACAAACAAAAACATGGCAGTTACTCGACAGAAACAACAAAACCCCGGAGCGAGTCCGGGGCGAAGAATTATGTGCTGTCGATTATAGGGGCCTGTTGACGTTTAGTGACCAACCGCATTGCTGTGCCAACTTGCGCGAAGCAAGGCGCCTCAGCGAGAAACCGCTGTGGCCTGTGCTGCCCGCAGCGGTGCCTGCTCGCGCCGCGCCAGGACATAGAACAGCAAGCCGCCGAGCAAGCAGCCCGTGAACCAGGCGAAATTAGCCATCGGCAGCAAGACCGGGGTAAAGGTGATGGCAATGCCCGCGACGGTGGCCGGCACCAGTGCCTTGACGGCGGTCCAGTTCACCCCGCCGTTGTAGTAATAACGTCCGTTGGGACTGTCATCGAACAACGCGTCGACCTCGATCTGCTGTTTTTTGATCAGGTAGTAATCCACCAGCAAAATCCCGAACAACGGCCCGATGAACGCCGCCAGCACATCCAGGGTGTAGTGGATCACTTGCGGATTGTTGAACAGGTTCCACGGCGTGATGAAGATCGAGGCCACGGCAGCAATCATGCCGCCGACCCGCCAACTGATCTTGCTCGGTGCGATGTTGGCGAAATCGAAGGCTGGCGAGACGAAGTTAGCGACGATGTTGATGCCAACGGTCGCGGTGACAAAGGCAAAAGCGCCCAGCAAAACTGCCACGTTATTGTCGATTCGCGCCACGGTGGCGATCGGGTCGTGGAGCATCTCGCCGAACACTGGCAGGGTCCCGGACACAATCACCACGGTCACCAGGGAGAACGCCAGGAAATTCACCGGCAGGCCCCAGAAATTGCCGCGCCGCACGTCCCGCATACTGCGGCAGTAGCGGCTGAAATCGCCGAAGTTCAGGGTTGGCCCGGAGAAATACGACACCACCAGCGCCGTCGCCACGATCACCTGGCCGAAAGCTTGCCAGCCGGACAGCGACTTTTCCGCCAGGGTGAAGCTGATGTTGCTCCAGCCGGCCTTCCAGACAATCCAGCCGGCCAGCATGAACATGACGCCGTAGACCACCGGCCCGGCCCAGTCGATAAAACGCCGGATCGACTCCATACCGGTCCAGAACACCAGCGCCTGAACGAACCACAGACTCAGGAATCCGAACCATCCAAGGTAGGACAACCCGGCAAAATGCGGCTCAGCAAAAGCCGCCATCGCGGGGAAAAACCGCAGCACCACAATGATCAGTGCGCTGGAGGCCAGGTAGGTCTGAATCCCGTACCAGGCCACCGCGATCAAGCCGCGAATCACCGCCGGAATATTCGCCCCGAACACACCAAAGGCCAAGCGACAAATCACCGGATATGGCACCGCTGCCTGCTGGCTCGGTCTGGCCACCAGATTGGCAATCAGTTGCACGATGCAGATCCCGACCAGCAAGGCGATCAATACCTGCCAGCTGGCCAGCCCCAGGGCAAACAGGCTGGCGGCGAACACATAGCCGCCGACGCTGTGCACATCGCTCATCCAGAAGGCAAAGATGTTGTACCAGTTCCATTTCTGCGGCAGCGGCCCCAGGTCCTGGTTATACAGGCGGGGGCTATAGCCGTTGGGTAGTTGCTCGGTCATCGCGTGACTCCTCGAAAGTACAGGCTCAGCCCTCGCGATTGACCTTTCAATCACACTGCGTACGGGAGCTGGCACAGTTTGTATACGAGTCAGTACGCAGAATGCGTGCCATACCGTTAAAACCTGTGGCTTATATGGCTGCAAGGCAGGTGTTTAAACGGCGAACCGGCAATTGATTCAGGGGATCGACAGCAAACACTTCGCCGGCTAAATGCCCATAGACAGTGCGCAAGCGCCTGTTAACAGTGCATGAAAGGCTTGAGATGGGGGAAGGGAGATAGGCAGTAGAACTGTATACAACAGACAAGGGAAAGTATTGAGCGCTTCGGGTAAGCACCCGTTAAGCCGATAGCAGGACACAAGACCTGTGGCGAGAGGGGCAGCCCCCTCGCCACAGGTTATGCACAGTCCATGGGAGCGGGCTTACCGGCCCTCGGGATCAGCTCAGCTCGATACGGTCGGCATGAATCACGATCTGTCCGTTCTTGTAGAGCGCACCAATGGCCTTTTTGAAGTTGCCCTTGCTCACGCCAAACAAGCCACTGATCACCGCCGGGTCGCTCTTGTCGCTGACCGGCAAGGTACCGTTGTTTTCGCGCAGCTTGGCAAGGATCTTCGAGTTCAGACTGCTGGACGCTTCTTCACCCACCGGCTGCAGGCTCAGGCTGATCTTGCCGTCAGCGCGGATTTCTTTGATGAAGCCTTTCTCCTCCTTGCCGGCGCGCATGAACTTGAACACTTCGTTCTTGTGGATCAGGCCCCAGTGCTTGTTATTGATAATGGCTTTGAAACCCATATCGGTTGCTTCGGCCACCAGCAAATTAACTTCCTGACCGACCTGGTAGTTAGCCGGGGTTTTGTCCAGGTAGCGGTCAAGGCGCGCGGTGGCGGTAATACGGCGGGTGTGTTTGTCGAGGTAGACATGCACCACGCAATATTCGCCGGCCGTCATCTGGCGTTTTTCTTCGGAATACGGCAGCAGCAGGTCTTTGGGCAGACCCCAATCGAGGAAAACCCCGATACTGTTCACTTCAACGACTTTCAGACTGGCAAAATCGCCGACCTGAACTTTCGGCTTTTCAGTAGTTGCGATGAGTTTGTCATCGCTGTCCAGATAAATAAAAACGTTGAGCCAGTCTTCATCTTCACTGGGAATATCTTTGGGAATATAACGATTGGGCAACAGAATTTCACCGTCCGCCCCACCGTCCAGATACAAACCAAAGTTAGTGTGTTTAACCACTTGCAAGCTGTTGTAGCGCCCGACTAAAGCCATTTCCAATACCCTCATTGCGTGGGCGGCATTCTACCCGAGTTTGCCGGTACAGTTCTGCGACCAGCCGGATGGCAGATGAAAAACCTCCGCGGGCCTTGATTTTCCTGGCCTTGGGGGCAAATGCGGGCCCGCTCGTCAGACCAATCGAGTGGCTTTCCCCTGACGCGAGGATGTCCACCGCTGATAATTTCCACCAAGGTTTTTAGTTAAAACAGCAGCTTAGCCGCTTATTGCGAAAATCAACTTATGCTTCATCGACCTGTGCGCCTGGTCATTTCAGGGGATATTTACCAAGCAATTGTCAAGTATTTCCTGTACGATGCCTGGCCAAGTTAATTTTCTACAGGTTAATGGCCGCCATGCGTGTAAAAGCATCCAACAGCAAAGCAAAGCCAGCTCCAGCCGTTGAAACCAGCGAATCGATCAACGACCAGATTGCTGCTTTCCTGAAATCCGGCGGCGAAATCCAGCAAATTGCCAAAGGCGTCAGCGGCCAGACTTTCGGCCCGTCCAAGCAAATTACCCTTGGCAAAAAGTAATACCCCCGTGTCACCCCCTGGTCCCTAAGCGCTTTGAGCCTCGAAGCGCTAGGACTAGAGCCCTCCCCGCAACACCCCGCCAGTTAATCAATCTTGCAGAAATCGACGAACAGACCTCTCTGCCGAGGATTCGCCGGAATGCTTGCGCACCTCCAGGTTGGGCGCTTCAATCAATTGCGTGGCTCCTGCTCCACACTTCGCAAGGATTGGCCCATGTCGCACCGGTTGAAACACTTCACCTTGTTGCTGATGTTGAGCCTTGTGCTGTCCGGCTGTAATCGCGTGAGCATGACCTACCGCAACCTCGACGTGATCATTCCCTGGACGCTCAGCGATTATCTGGACATGAACACCGAGCAAAAAAGCTGGTTCAACGAGCAGCTCAAGGAACATCTCGATTGGCATTGCCGCACGCAACTGCCCGGTTACCTCGACTGGCTGGTTCGCCTGCAACACATGGTCGAAACCGATCAGATCACCGACGCCGCCCTGCAAGCCCGAATCCAGGAAGCCAGGCAGGCCATCGCACAAACCGCCCGGGAAATCACCCCCTCGGCCATCGAGTTGCTTCGAGGCCTTGACGATCAACAGGTCGAAGAAATGGACCTGGCATTTGCCAAAGACCTGCGCAAACGTCAGAACCTCTACCTCAAACCCTCCCTGGAACAACAGATCAAACAACGTAGCGAACGGATGGATAAACGCCTGAATGACTGGTTTGGCCCCCTCACTCCGAGTCAGGAACAACGCGTGGTTGCCTGGTCGAACTCATTGCGCGATCAGAACCAGCAAAGGGTCGCCAACCGCGCCCATTGGCAGGCGCAATTCAGTGCAGCCGTGGAGCAGCGTCGGAGCAGCGACTTCCCACAACGCATCGAGCAACTTCTGGTTAATCCCGAGAGTTTATGGACTCCCGCCTATCGACAGGCCTACAGCCAGGCGGAACAAGCGGCCCGCAGCCTGCTGGTGGACCTGATGGCCCAAAGCACACCGGATCAACGCCAGCATCTAGTGACGAAGATCAATGGTCTGCGCAGTAGTTTCAGCACGTTGAAGTGTTTGAAGGCTGGGCGGCAGGGGTAAATCAGGGAGACGTTCGGCCAGGGATTCAACCTGTTGAGTATTGAGCGGCAAAACCGCTGGGCGCCTTGTCGATTTCAGCCTCGGCCAAACGACTAGGCTGTGTAAATAACCTCGCGGCAAAGCGCTGCAACCATCGCAGGAGGAAAGATCATGAACACTTGGCAACAGCCACAGCCCAAGGTCGTGTCCCGCGAAGAGTGGATCGCGGCACGCAAAGAGCATTTGCTTCACGAAAAAGCCTTCACCCGGGAACGGGACAAACTCAGTGCCGAACGCCGCGCACTGCCTTGGGTGAAAATCGACAAACCCTACAGCTTCGAAGGTCCCGACGGACGGCTAAGCCTGGCTGACCTGTTCGGCGGTCGCAGCCAACTGATCGTCTATCACTTCATGTTCGCGGCAGGCTGGAAAGAAGGCTGCCGGGGCTGCTCGTTCGTGTCCGATCACATCGACGGCGCCAACCAGCATCTTGCCCACCATGATGTGGCGCTGGCGGTGGTTTCCCACGCCCCCCTGGCCGAATTCCAGCCGTTCAAGAAGCGCATGGGCTGGAAGTTCAACTGGGTGTCATCAGCCGGCAGCGACTTCAACGCGGACTTCAAAGTGACCATCAGCGGTGAAGAACTCGCGGCCGGCACCGCCGTCTACAACTACGAAAAAAGCACCAGCACCGCAGGCGAAATGCCCGGACTCAGCGTGTTCTATCGCAACGACGCAGGCGAGATCTTCCACACCTACTCCACCTATGCACGCGGGCTGGACCTGCTGATCGGCGCCTACAACTTCCTCGACCTGACGCCAAAAGGACGTAACGAAGACGAAATCATGGAGTGGGTCCGCCACCATGATCGCTACGAAGACGAACCGGCAGTCAAGGGGGCGTCAAGCTGTTGTTCCGAGTGAGGCCGATGAATTGAGTGTTCAGCCACAAAGGGCTGTGTTGACGACTCAATCGCCATCGCGGGTCAGCCTCGCTCCTACGGGGTACGCGATCATCGCAGGAGCGAGGCTGGCCCGCGAAGAGGCCCGAGGGCTAAACACAAAAAATCTGCATGAGCTGCGCCCTGACGACTCAGCAAAGGAAAACAATAATGAACGTCACCCTCGAAGAACTGCCACCTGCTCGCGTAGCTTACATGCGCTACACAGGCCCCTACGGCCCGGGCATCGGCACGTTCTGGCGCGAAACCGTCGCCCCGTGGATGATCGAAAACAACCTGCTGCATCGAGTGCGCTACGGCATCGGCTACGACAACCCGAAAACCACCCCACCCCACCGTTGCCGTTACGACGCATGCGTCGAAGTCCCTGACACCTTCAACGCCACCTACCCCACCGCCGTCACCACCCTGCCCGGCGGCCTCTACGCTGTTGCCCACTTCAAAGGTTCCGGGAAGGATATCGCCGCCGCCTGGGGCAAACTCTGTAGCACCTGGATGCCCGGCAGCGGCCTGCAATACGACACTCGGCCCTGTTTTGAGCGCTACCCGGTAGATGCGACCTATGATGAGAACGCCGACATGCTGGAGCTCGAAATGTGCATAGCGGTAAAAGCACGCTGATCGACAAACTTCCGAAGGAGCTGGATAGCGCAGCGGCAAAGGCTGACAGCTGATGAAGCATCATCGTTATGAGGACGAACCGGCGATCAGGGGTTCATCAAGCTGCTGTTGCGAATGAAGCCAATAGGTCCTGCGTTGTCAGTTCAATAGCCATCGCGGGCAAGCCTCGCTCCTACAGTGACCGCGTACCCTTGCAGGAGCGAGGCTTGCCCGCGAAGACGGCCTCACCGTCAACACAAATACTTGAGCGCCCCAACCCCACATCCACCACCGATGTAAACTTCCCCACCATGACTCGCGCCTACCACAGCCTCTGCGAATACACGCGTCGAATGAACCGGGTGCTGGAGCATATCGACCGGCATCTGGACCAACCGCTGGAGCTGGCCGATCTGGCGCAAATCGCACACTTCTCGCCTTGGCACTTTCATCGGCTTTTCACCGCGTGGGTCGGCGAAACCCTCGGCGATTACCTGCGCCGACGCCGACTGGCCTGCGCTGCTCAGCAACTGGCCAACAGACCCGACGCCTCAATTCTGGAGATCGCCCTGGAAGTCGGCTTCAGCTCCGGCGAAGCCTTTTCCCGTGCCTTCAAGCAACACTTCTCAGTCACCCCGAGCACCTGGCGCACCACCGAACCCGGGCGCTGGGATCAGCGTCTGGCCGGCATCCGCGAACGACGCCAGCAGCAATTGAGCAATCCTGATCAGGCACAGGCCACAAACTTGGCCGATCCTGACGCCTTCACTCACATGAAGGACCAGATGATGAACGTCACCCTCAGAGAGCTACCCCCCGCGCGCGTAGCCTACATGCGCTACACCGGCCCCTACGGCCCGGGCATCGGCACGTTCTGGCGCGAAGCCGTTGCCCCGTGGATGATCGAAAACAACCTGCTGCAACGGGTACGCTACGGTATCGGCCACGACGACCCGTTCACCACGCCCCCCGAAAAGTGCCGCTACGACGCCTGCGTTGAAGTCCCGGACAGCTTCGGCGCCAGCGAAGACGCCGCCGTCACCACCCTGCCAGGCGGCCTCTACGCCATCGCCCAATTCAAAGGCAAAGGCCCGGACATCGCGGACGCCTGGACCGAACTCTGCCGTGACTGGATGCCCAAAAGCGGGATGCAGTTCGATGCCCGGCCGTGCTTTGAACGGTATCCGGTGGATGCCCAATACGATGAGAAAACCGGTGTACTGGAATGTGAGATTTGCATACCGGTGAAAGCGCTCTAAACAGCGCCCACCCCTTAGATCGTGGGTGTTGAACTGAGCAAGCGATCCCGGACAGGTGACCGGACCCGAACTTGCAGATGCAAATATGAATATGTATCATTTAGTTTCAATTTTAGGGCGCAGGGAGTGCATGACCCAAATAAAAACAAGGTCAAGGCAATGCTTAAAATGCTACTCGTCTACGGTCATCTGCTCGCCACTTGTATTGCCCTGGGCCGGGTGTTACTGGCCGATCACAAGCTTTGGAGTTGGCGCAAGGAAGTTCTGGATCAAGGGCGGCGTGAGTATCTGGAGGAAACTCAAAAGATTGCCACCCTCGCGTTGCTGGCCCTTTGGGGAAGCGGCCTGCTGTTGGTGCTCCAGGGTTACCACGATGACGGGGTCGCGTATCTGCTCAATCAGAAGCTCTGGGCCAAGGTGAGCATCGTCGCGCTGCTTAGCCTGAACGGCGCATTGTTGCATCGAGTCGGTTTCCCACTGTTGCAAAAGGCTCCCTTCGTCCTGTTAGACAGCTGCGCCCGTATCCGCCTTGCTCTATTGGGGGCGTTCTCCATGAGCGGCTGGCTATTCGCCGCTTTCCTGGGCGTAGCTCGAGCGTGGAATCATGTGTTGCCTTATCTGTATCTGATGGGTGCTTTCGCTGTGTTCTCGTTACTGGCTTGTGCCGTGGCGTTTGCAATAGCCAGTACAGCGGGCGCTGCGGGCGAGAAGGAACCCTCGGTGTCAGGATAGTTATCGCCTGATCGAATCTGTCAGAACTGTGTCTAGTCCTTAAACAGGTGTAAACCTTATTCAGGACGAGACAACGCTGTTCAAAAGGCCCTGACGGCGTATCCTTTTAGTTAGAGCGGATCGTTTTTTGAAACTGCCCATGCTCTAACGTAACTGGAGAACCATCATGTTCCGCCATGTCGGTTTACTTTCACTGGCCATTTTGCTCAGCGCCTGCCAGACCAACCGCATCAGCCAAGACTACGACGCGAGCCGCGATTTTACTGCCTTCCGCAGCTGGACATGGGAAGAGCCTGCCCTGCAATACCGCCCGGACGACCCCCGAATCAAGAGCGACCTGACCGAGCAGCGTATCCGCCAGGCCGTCAGCGAGCAGTTGGACCAGCGCGGGCTGCGCCCGGCCCAGGGCAGCAGCAAGGGTGACCTCAAAATACAAACCTATTTGATTGTGGAGAATCGTCAGCAACAGTACACCGCCACCAACTACGGTATGTGGGGCAATCGTTGGGCGGCCCCGATGTACTACGAAACTCGCAGCTACGACTACAAAGTGGCAACCATCCAGGTCGACATGCTCGATGGCCGGGACGGCAAACTGGTCTGGCGTGGCAGCGCCGAACAGGTCATGAACAATTACTCGCCCGGCCCAAGCGAAAGCAATATGGCGATTCAGCAAACCGTGGCCAAGGTCCTGTCCAACTACCCGCCTAAATAACCTTCGCAGCACTTCGCCAGTCGCGATAAAGGCGACTGGCTATCATTCTGCCCAAGCCTTGCCTGCAACCCCTCTTTAACGCCTGAGGATGACCCTCGCTGCCACCTTGATCTACGCCCTGCCCACCTGGGCCTGTACTCAGGAGAGGCGACGGCCAAATGCGAGCAACCGGCCAAGGAGGTGACCAGGATCATCGAGCAGAACCCGGCCAAAGACAAAGAGATCAACGTTGAGCTACAAAAGATGGATTTGGGCATCCGAGCAAAGATTTGCCGGACAAATGCCAACTGATCGACAAACGCCTGAAGGAACTGGATAGCGCAATGGCAAAGGCTGACAGCTGATACGCAAAAAACCAGGCGCAAAAGATCGCAGGCTGCGCCAGCTCCTACAAAAGCGATTGCGTCTAACCGTAGGAGCTGGCGAAGGCTGCGATCTTTTTGAAAAAAAAACCCGGACAATCAATGTCCGGGCTTTTTATTTTTCGCTACGGCGCGTTATTCCGCGGCCGGTGCTTCTGGCTTGCGGCGCTTGAGCGGTGCCATGCCGTCCTTGCTGACCAGCGACAGGGCGTCGGTTTTCGGTCGGTTGGCGATCTTGCGCTTGGTGGGTGCCTTGGCGCCGGTTTTCTTCTTCTCGCCTTTGGCGTCGGTCTTTTTCTTCTTCACGCCAACGGCTTTACCCGAAGCCTTGACCTTTTTCGGTCCGCCGTAGGTGCCTTTGACTTCCTTGATGGTACGGCGCTCGAAGCTCTGCTTCAGGTAGCGCTCGATACTCGACATCAGGTTCCAGTCGCCGTGGCAGATCAGCGAAATGGCCAGGCCATCATTGCCGGCGCGACCGGTACGACCGATACGGTGAACGTATTCGTCGCCGCTGCGCGGCATGTCGAAGTTGATCACCATGTCCAGACCGTCGACGTCCAGGCCGCGAGCGGCGACGTCGGTGGCCACAAGAATTTTCACGCCGCCCTGCTTCAGACGGTCGATCGCCAGTTTGCGGTCTTTCTGGTCCTTTTCGCCGTGTAACACGAAGGCTTTGTATTCCTGTGCCACCAGTCGGCCATAGATACGGTCGGCCATGGCGCGGGTGTTGGTGAAGATGATCGCCTTCTGATACGTCTCGTTGGCCAGCAGCCAATTGACGATCTGTTCTTTGTGCTGGTTGTGGTCAGCGGTGATGATTTGTTGACGAGTGGTGTCGTTCAACTGGCTGACGGCATTGAGCTGCAAGTGCTCAGGGTTGTTCAGCACCTTGGCGATCATCTCGCGCAGGCCCGAACCGCCGGTGGTGGCGGAGAACAGCATGGTCTGCTGACGGTTGGTGCATTCGTCGACCAGACGCTGTACGTCTTCGGCAAAGCCCATGTCGAGCATGCGGTCAGCTTCGTCGAGCACCAGCACTTCGACTTCTTTCAAGTCGAGGTTGCCGGCGTTCAGCTGCTCGATCATCCGGCCCGGGGTGCCGATCAGGATGTCCGGCACCTTGCGCAACATGGCAGCCTGGACCTTGAAGTCTTCGCCGCCAGTGATCAGGCCGGATTTGATGAACGTGAACTGCGAAAAGCGTTCAACTTCCTTGATGGTCTGCTGGGCCAGCTCGCGGGTCGGCAGCAGGATCAGGGTTTTGATGCTGACGCGGACTTTGGCCGGGCCGATCAAACGGTTGAGGATTGGCAAAACGAATGCAGCGGTTTTGCCGCTACCGGTTTGAGCCGTCACCCGCAGGTCACGCCCTTGGAGCGCGAGCGGGATAGCCGCTGCCTGCACAGGCGTTGGCTCGACAAATTTAAGCTCGGCCACGGCTTTGAGCAGGCGTTCGTGCAGGGCGAATTCGGAAAACACGGGTGCTACCTCGAAGAAATACAAAAAAACAGCTGCATAGGGTAACGGTTTCGAGCGCCAAGGCCGAGTTTCTTTGTTCAAACGGCAGCAAACAGATGCTTTTTTGTTAGCGACTTTGTCCCGGAACGTAACTTTGGTGGTCTTAAATGCTCTAATCGACCCCTTTGGTCCTACACAAGAATCGTTTTGGCATATGGATATCAAACAGCTCTGGCTCAACGCCCAAGACCTTTGGGGGGCTCTCGATCAGCATCCACTCCTGCACTCCGGCCTGGCGCTGGCGTTGCTGTTAGTGATCGCGTTAGGCCTCGGACGAGTGGCACGCTATCTCATTTTGCATGCAGTCAAATTGCTCGGTCGACAACCGGCGTTGCATTGGCTCAACGATTTGCGGCACAACAAAGTCTTTCATCGCCTGGCGCAGATGACGCCGTCGCTGGTGATCCAGTTCGGCCTGAACCTGGTGCCGGAGTTGAGCAAGGCCAGCCAGCATTTCCTCGGCAACGTGGCGCTGGCCTTCACCATACTGTTCCAGTTGTTGGTCTTGAGCGCCCTGCTCAACGCCTTGCTGGATATCTACGCACGCACCGATCACGCCAAGACCCGTTCGATAAAGGGCTACGTGCAATTGGCAAAGATGGTGCTGTTTGTCTGTGGCGCGATCATCATTATCGCGACGCTGATCGACCGCTCGCCGCTGCTCCTGTTATCCGGTCTGGGTGCAATGTCGGCGGTGATTTTGTTGGTCTACAAGGACACCTTGTTGTCGTTCGTCGCAGGCGTACAGCTGACCAGCAACGACATGCTGCGGGTCGGCGACTGGATCGAAATGCCGCAAGTCGGCGCCGACGGCGACGTAGTGGACATCACCCTGCATACCGTCAAAGTGCAGAATTTTGATAAAACCATCGTCTCGATTCCGACCTGGCGTTTGATGTCCGAGTCGTTCAAGAACTGGCGCGGCATGCAGCAGTCCGGCGGTCGGCGGATCAAGCGCAGCCTGTTCATCGACGCCAGTGGCGTGCGCTTTCTGCATGATGAGGAAGAACAGAAACTGACCCGGATCCGCTTGCTGACCGACTACATCGTCCGTAAACAGGCGGAGCTCAAAAGCTGGAACGAAGCCCAGGGCAATGTCGCGGCGATGTCGGCTAACCGTCGGCGCATGACCAACATTGGGACCTTCCGCGCTTATGCATTGGCTTATCTGAAGAGTCATCCGCAGATTCAACCCGGCATGACCTGCATGGTCCGGCAGATGCAAACCACCGCCCAAGGCGTTCCGCTGGAGATTTACTGCTTCACCCGCACCACCGTCTGGGCCGATTACGAGCGAATCCAGGGTGATATCTTCGATTACCTGTTGGCGGTTTTGCCGGAATTTGGTTTGAGCGTGTATCAGCAACCGAGCGGCAATGATTTGCGCGCCGGGTTGTTACCGGCGGTGTTGGGGGCGGGCTACATCCCCGAATCTGAAAAGCGTTCGATGTAATAACGCTGCCCTTGCAGGAGCAAGGCTTGCCCGCGATGAACGATGACGTGGTGTATCTGACAGTCCCACCTTCGAGCAATGACGATAAAGGTCGCGATGACCACGTAAACCTCAACGCCGCCCATAGGTCATGCACCACACCTTTGGTGTGATACCGGGAAAAAGCGACGGAACAGACGGCCACTGGCAACATTGATGATCAAATAGACGAGGCCGTTGAAAACCAGCAACCACATTGCAGCGAAATGCCACTGCAGTGCCCCGCCCAGCCAACCGCCCAGAGTGATGCCGGATTACCTGGCCAAAGCTGACGCCTTGACTGGATTGCACAACCGGTGCTGCATATACGGGGAATTTGAAAGCGCGATCAACAAGGCACAACGTGAGCAGTACCAACCGTGGAGAGCAGGCGCGTGACCCTCTCTATTTCGCAAAAACAGCCCAGAGAAACAACTATGCAATCCAAGGATCACTGGGAAAACGTCTACACGACCAAAGCCGCCGATGAGGTTAGTTGGTTTCAAGAGCATGCCGCACTCTCACTCAAGTTGATTCGAGAGGCGGGTGTACCGCTTAAGGCTTCGATCATTGATGTTGGCGGCGGCGCATCAACGCTGGTTGATGATCTCTTGGCTAACGGCTATGAAAACGTCACGGTGCTTGACCTTTCCGGGGCAGCGCTTGCCACTGCAAAAACCAGGCTCGGCGTCCAGGCTTCGAAGGTACAGTGGCTAGAAGCCAATATCATCGAAACCAGGCTTGATTCGAACGCCTACGATGTGTGGCATGACCGGGCCGTATTTCATTTTTTAACCACGGCACAAGAGCGACATGCATATGTCCAGGTGGTGCTTGGGGCGGTTAAACCTGGCGGTCTGGTCATCGTGGCAACCTTCGCAGAAGATGGGCCAAGCAAATGCAGCGGCTTGCCGGTAATGCGTTACGATGCCGATGAGCTTCATGCCGAATTTGGTGAGCCGTTTGTCATGCTTGGGCATGAAAAAGAGTCTCACCATACACCAGGGGGCCATGAGCAGAAGTTCGTTTACTGTTTTTGCCGCAAGGTAATCTGAGAGGCCTTGCTGAGTACGATGTGCCAGCCTGCGAACTTCATCAGCAACCACTGCAAAGCAGCGTCCCGCCTCCCCTGCCCTTGCTGCCTCAATGGCGGCATTCAATGCCAAGAGATTCGTTTGCTCGGAAATACTGCAAATGACTGCCAGAATCTGTCCGATATCCGCTTCGCGTAACGCCTCGGTAGTCAGTTCGAGCATCCGCTTGTCTTGCCGCAGGCAAGAGCCTGATCCCTGTTGGCATGAGTGTCGAAGTCTTGACTCTGCACTTATCCCATCAATTCCATAAAAGCACCTGAACCACACGCAGCTCTCGACACCATCACGACTGACACAATCCAATCGCCGTGATAACGAGCATTAAGGGCTTTTCAATCGTGCGGCACAAGAATAATGTAGAGAAACAAACTATTTTTGAATGTGTCTCTACATGAAAAATTGGCTCACTTTGATCCTTGGCCTACCGACCGCAAACGCCACCGAGCGTATGCGCGCCTGGCGTGCCCTGAAAGCTTGCGGAGCTGCGGTGTTACGCGATGGTGCCTATCTGTTGCCGGACACCAGCGCCTGTCGTGAAGCGCTGGCCTCTGTCGAGCGCGATATCCTGGCCATCAATGGCACCGCTTACGTCCTGCCTGTCGTCGACCCCAATGGCGAACGCTTCGTAGAGTTGTTCGACCGCAGTGATGAGTACAGCAAGCTAGGCGCTGAGATCGAAGCCTGCCGGGCACAGCTCAATACCGAGAATGCACTGGCGTCCACCAAGCAGATTCGCAAGCTACGCAAAGCCTACGAACAACTGACCACTATTGATTACTTTCCTGGCAAGCCGAAGCAGCAGACCGACTCGGCGTTGCAGGAGCTTGAGAGCGCTGTCAGCAGAGCGTTGTCTGCAGACGAACCCCACAGCCGCGACCAGCCAATAGTGCCGCTGAGTCCAGGTGACTTTCAGGGACGCATATGGGCAACTCGTCAGCGGCCCTGGGTCGACCGACTGGCTTGCGCCTGGCTGATTCGACGCTTCATTGACCCACACGCTCGGATCCTCTGGCTGAATAGCCCACAAGACTGCCCAGCCGATGCGCTGGGTTTCGACTTCGATGACGCAACTTTCAGTCATGTCGGCAACCGTGTGACCTTTGAAACCCTGCAAGCCAGTTTTGAAATCCAGGAGCCCGGTCTGGGGCGCATTGCTGCCCTGGTGCACTACCTCGATGTTGGGGGGATCCAGCCAGTGGAGGCTGCCGGCATCGAACGGGTGCTGGCAGGGCTACGCGAAACCATTCCCCATGACGACCATCTGCTGGCGGCTGCCAGCGCCATCTTCGACGGCCTGCTCGCAGCGTTTGTCAATGAGGAACAACCCAATGAGTAAGGTTTCCCCATCAGTCGTTGAAGAGGATCTGCCAAGACCTGAGGCGGTCAGTTTGCGTGAGGCATTCTGGTTCTGGCTCAAGCTCGGTTTCATCAGTTTCGGCGGGCCCGCGGGACAGATCTCGATCATGCACCAGGAATTGGTCGAGCGGCGGCGCTGGATATCGGAACGGCGATTTCTGCATGCCCTCAACTACTGCATGTTGCTCCCTGGGCCAGAGGCTCAACAGCTGGCAACCTACATCGGTTGGCTGATGCATCGAAGCTGGGGTGGAGTGATCGCCGGGGGGCTGTTTGTACTGCCCTCGCTGTTCATCCTGATCGCGTTGTCCTGGATGTACATCGCCTTCGGCGACGTACCGGTGGTGGCCGGACTCTTCTATGGCATCAAGCCCGCTGTAACGGCCATCGTGGTGCAGGCGGCGCATCGAATCGGCTCGCGCGCACTGAAGAACAATTGGCTGTGGGCCATAGCGGCGGCGTCGTTCGCGGCAATATTTGCATTTGATGTGCCCTTTCCGCTGATCGTGCTGAGTGCGGCGTTGCTTGGCTACCTGGGTGGCCGTTTTGCTCCCGAGAAATTCAGGATCGGAGGCCATGGCACAGCCAAAAAATCCTATGGCCCGGCCTTGATCGATGACGACACTCCATCCCCCGACCATGCCCGATTCAGCTGGTCAAAACTGGCGCTGCTGGCACTCGTCGGCGCAGCGCTGTGGGCGCTGCCGATGGGGATCCTGACCACGCTGTTTGGCTGGGAGGGTACCTTGACCCAGATGGGTTGGTTCTTTACCAAGGCCGCGTTGCTGACCTTTGGTGGCGCCTATGCAGTGCTTCCTTATGTTTACCAGGGCGCAGTCGGTCACTATGGCTGGCTGACCCCGACACAGATGATCGATGGCCTGGCGCTGGGGGAAACCACGCCGGGGCCGCTGATCATGGTGGTGGCTTTCGTCGGTTTTGTCGGCGCCTATGTCTCGCAGGTGTTCGGTGCCGATCAGGTATTTCTGGCCGGTGCCCTCGCGGCCTCGCTGGTGACCTGGTTCACCTTCCTGCCTTCGTTCCTGTTCATTCTCGCCGGCGGCCCGCTGGTGGAGGCGACTCACAACGAACTCAAGTTCACCGCGCCGCTTACCGGGATTACTGCGGCGGTAGTGGGGGTGATTCTCAATCTGGCGGTGTTCTTCGGCTATCACGTGCTGTGGCCCAAAGGGTTCAGCGGCCCCCTCGACTGGCCCTCTGCGCTAATCGCGATTGCCGCCGCGATTGCCTTGTTTCGCTTCAAGCGTGGCGTGATTCAGGTACTGATGGCCTGTGCGCTCATTGGTTTGGCAGTGCATCTGCTGCGTTAGCGAGCGTGGGGTGATCAACAGTTCTCTGGCGGGCATCGGGCCCGCCAGATCACCCAGCCTACCGAGTTAGGCAGGAGGTGTTCCATGAGGTGGATTACTCGCGAACGACCCAAGATCGACCGTATTGCCTGTCCCTGGCTGATCACCCGTTTCATCGACCCCGAGGCCGAGTTTTTGTACGTGCCCAGCAGGGAGGTTCTGCAGATTGCCGCTGAGAAAGACGCAACGCCTTACGATATTCCGGGTGTTGAGCTTTCCCACGAAGGAGAGCTATGCAGCTTCGATGCGTTCCTGAAGAAGTATCAGCTCAGTGATCCCGCCTTGCAGCATTTGGCCAGAATCGTGCGCGGCGCAGATACCTCCCGCCTGGACCTGACGCCGCAGTCGGCCGGGCTGTACGCGATTTCACTGGGGCTATCGCAGCGCTATGCCGATGACCACGAAATGCTGGCACAGGGTTTGATCATGTATGACGCGCTGTATGCCTGGTGCAAGGAGTGTCAGGGCGAGTCGCATAACTGGCCTCCACAGATGTGAAGAGGCTTGTTCACACTGCAGCCCAGAGCTGGGCCAGGCTCATGATCAGCGGAACACTGAACGTTCTAATCCTGCATGACTGGGACAAAGGCAGGGCGATTGAACCCGCCCTGCCCGAGCAGAAGAGGGTCTCATGAACATACGGCACAATCGACGTTTCGCTCTGCCAGTCCTCGCCGCCCTGTTGACTGCGCTAGCCGTTATGGACTTCGCAAGCCTTCGTTACTGTCAGGCGGCAGACGAGCCGCCGACTAGCGACTTGCCACTGAGGCACGTCACCGACATTCCATTGCCCGGTGGCGCCACTCGGCTCGACTACGAGAGCTACGATCCAGAGCGCAAGCTGTTGTTCATCGCACATCTTGGTGACGGCGAAGTTATCGCCTTTGACATGCGTGAGTCCCGCGTCGTTGGGCGCATTGCGAACGTCTCGTCGGTACACGGTGTGCTCGCTATTGCTGAGTTGTCGCGCGTCTATGCGTCGGCGACAGGCACCAACGAAATCGTTGCGATTGACGAAGCGACCCTGGCTGTTGTCAGTCGCATACCGGGCGGCATCTATCCCGACGGCATGGCTTATGCGCCCGACGTTCACAAGCTTTACGTATCGAACGAAAACGGCGAGACCGAAACGGTGATCGACGTACGCACCAACATGCGTATTGCGACGATTCCGTTGGGAGGTGAAGTCGGCAACACACAATATGACGCGGTATCACGACACATCTTCGTCAATATCCAGACACGTCGGCAACTTATCGAGATCAATCCCGCGACCGACCAAATTGTGGCGCGCATTGATCTGCCGGGGGCGCGCGGCAACCATGGTTTGTGGATCGATCCGCGTGACCGACTTGCCTTTATCGCGTGCCAAGGTAACGACAAGCTCCTTGTACTGGACATGCACACAATGCGGGTTATCCAGGAGTTCGATACGGGGGGAACCCCTGATGTGCTTGCGTTCGATCCTGTGCTGAGCACACTTTATGTGGCCGCAGAGGCCGGTATTGTGTCGATGTTCCACGTCAAGGACACAGTCGTCACGAAAGTCGGCCATGGCAGCGTGGGCCCGCATGCGCACGTCGTTGCCGTCGATGCCGCGACGCACCGTTCGTATTTTCCGCTCAAGGATATCGACGGGCACCCGGTACTACGGATTATGGAGCCCCGGTAGCACATTCATGCAGCTGTCGACTCGTGAACCTGGCGAATCCATCCGGCTCGCCACCGAACCTATGGACATGCGTTCCGGCACCGACACCGCGCTGGCGCGGGTATCTCACTTTACTGGTTGTATACCGATTTTCGAGTAACTGTCCAAGGGCCTTGAGCTACAGTTGTACTGTCTCCTCTCCAGGGGTTTCAAGTCGTTCGCTTTGGCCAACGGCTTTGGGCCAGGCCTTGTCGAGGCCATGGCTGCTCACTCCGATAGTCGAGCACGACTGACTCTTGAGACATCCTTGAGGACAACCCGTGCGATGCATCAAGACGATTCACATCTGGCGTCGTTGATGGCTGCGGCCCAGCTTGGCGATCAGGCAAAATACACGCGACTACTGCGCGAGGTTACCCCGATCCTGCGTCGGCTGGCCCGCCAGGGATGGCCGATGGGCAGACCCGCCGATATTGAGGACGTAGTCCAGGACACGCTGCTGACGCTTCATTTGATCCGCCATACCTATGATCCGACTCGCCCTTTCATGCCGTGGCTGCTGGCGATCCTGCGGCGGCGCCTCGTGGACGGCGTGAGGCGCCGCTCGCGGACAGACCGCAAAGAACTCGTGGTTGACGCGCTCGACGTAACCTTTGCGGTCGAGCCGACGAATGATACTTACGAACCCCCGGTGGACACGGAAACGCTGGGAAAGGCTATCGCCTCGCTTCCTCAAGGCCAGCGGCAGGCGATCGAACTGCTCAAGCAGCGGGAAATGTCGCTCAAGGAGGCGTCGGCAGCGACCGGGATGAGCATTGCAGCGCTCAAGGTGGCCACTCATCGGGCGTTGAAAAGACTTCACGACCTGCTGCTGATGAAGTGACATGAAAACCGATGAACTCATTGATGTGCTTGCGGCGGATCTGAAGCCGGTTCGACGCCTGCTGCCCCCCGCCTGGCGTTTGATCGGGTGGCTTGCCGTGTCGGTGCCAGTCATGGCGCTTATGGTCGCCGCAATGGGGATGCGTCCGGATATCGGGGTGAAGTTCGCCGAGCCGGTTTTCCTGACGCAGGAACTGGCGTCGCTGGCCACGGCGTTAATAGCTGGCTGGGCCGCGCTCGTCACCTGTGTGCCGGGTGAGCCGGGCTGGAAGCAGTGGACACCCATGGCTCCGCTGACCCTATGGATCGCGACCCTGGGCCATCAGTGCTGGGACGAGTGGATGCGCCTGGGGTTGAGCGGGATGGCGTTTCATTCCGACCTCATGTGCCTGCCGGCCATCGCGATGACCGGCGCTGTCCCGGCACTGGCGATCGTGCTTGCGATCCGGCGTGGTGCACGCCTGCCCGCCCCCTGTGCGGTGTGGTGGGGCAGCCTGGCGTCTGCGGCGCTCGCCAACGTGGCATTGCGGCTTTTCCATCCGGAAGACGCCGCGTTGATGGTGATCGTCTGGCAATTTGGCAGCGTACTGCTATTCATGACCTTGCTTTCACTGTGCCGGCGCTACCTGGTGCCAGAACGGACGGTGTGCGCCCTTCGCTGATCGGGCTGTCTCGCGGCAGGCAATGCGTCCTTCGTGGTCGACCTGTAACCTTTTGCCGCCGCTGACGAAGTATTCGATACCGGTCTCGCATCGAGGCCGCTCACGTCAGGATCCTGAGCTATGAACCGTCGACTTTACGCCGCCACCACGTTGTCTGCCGCGATGGGGCTGGCGCTCGCCATGCAGGGTTTACCGGCCGGTGCGCAGGAGATGAAAGACATGTCGAATGCGCCACCGATGGTGAAAGAAAACATGATGAAAATGCAGAAAAATCACCTCGAAAAATGCTACGGGATCAATGCCGTCGCAAAAAACGACTGTGCCGAAGGCACCCATTCCTGCGCCGGCCAGGCCAGCCAGGCGCGCGACACGAAATCGTTCGTGCTATTGCCCGCCGGGGTGTGCGGCAAGATCGCGGGCGGGGCAATGAAATCCACCTGATCGACGGAGAGCGCGGCCATGAGTCTGTCTCAATCCGGCCGGTGCGCGACGTCCGGCCCGATCCCGCCTTCGGCGGGGGTCGGGCTGCGCTTCCCGCATCATCAGATCTTCGTCGATATCCATCCACCGGTCGGCTGGCTGGAAGTGCACGTAGAAAACTACATGGGGGGCGGCACGCCGCTACACTATCTGGAAACGCTGCGGCGCGACTATCCGGTCTCGTTTCACGGGATCGGCCTGTCACTGGGTAGCGCGGACGGACTCGACCCCATCCATCTCGAGCGCCTGCGCCGTGCAAGCGAGCGCATCGAACCCGGCCTGATCTCGGAACACCTGTCGTGGAGCGTAGTCGGACAGACGTATCTCGCCGATCTCCTGCCACTACCGATGACGGAAGAGGCGCTCGACGTCGTCTGTCAGCACGTCGAGCAGGCGCAGACGCGGCTGGGTCGGCAAATTCTGGTCGAGAACCCTTCAACCTACCTGCAGTTCAGTCATTCGACGATTCCGGAATGGGAGTTTCTGTCGACCGTCGCCGCACGTACGGGCTGCGGGATTCTGTGCGACGTCAACAACATCTATGTGAGCGCGCAGAACCATGGCTGGGATGCGTCGGCCTACCTGCGGGCACTACCACCGGCCGCGATCGGCGAGATACATCTGGCGGGCCACTCAGTCGTGGCGCTCGATTCCGGCGCCATGCTGCGCATCGACGACCATGGCTCGCGTGTCGCACCTGCCGTCTGGGCGCTCTATGAAGAAGCGCTGGCCCGCTTCGGCCCGGTTCCGACTTTAATCGAGTGGGACACCCATATCCCTTCGCTGGACGTGTTGATCGAAGAGGCCACACACGCCGAGCGCTACCTCGCGCATTCAGCGCCAAGGAACGATCATGCCGTCCTTGCGTGAGTTGCAGGATGCGGTGCGGCGCAGCATCGTCGATTGTGACAACGTCGATGCCGTGGCACACGTCGTTGCCAACGGGATCGCTGCGCAGGAGCGTCTGTCGGTCTACCGGAACACTTTCGCGCAAACCCTGATACGCGCGCTTCGCCTGTCTTACCCGGCTGTCGACCGGCTGGTGGGCACTGAATTCTTCGACGCGGCGGCACGCGAGTACATCACGCAGCGGCCGCCCCGCAGCAGCTACCTCAATGAGTTCGGCGGCGATTTTTCGGCCTTTCTCGGACGGTTTGCGCCGTGCGCTTCGGTGCCTTACCTGTCCGATGTGGCACAACTCGAATGGGCCGTCAGCTGCGCCCTCCACGCAGCCGATGCACCGGCGCTGACGATTGCGTCGCTGCGTGCAGTCGAGGCTACGCAATACGCTTGGCTCAGCTTTGTGCCTCACCCATCCGTCAGCATGATTCGAACCGGCTACCCTGCTGACACGATCTGGCATGCGGTACTCATGGATGATGAGGCGGCGTTGACGGCGATCGACCTGTCGGGCTGTCCGACCTACCTGATGGTTCAGAGGAGGGGCTCTGGCGTTCGGGTTGACCGTGTCGACGGGATGGTCTGGCGCTTTAGCCGTGCGCTGTGTTCGGGATGCATGCTGGGCCTTGCCCTCGATGATCATCCCGGCATCGATGCCACTGCTGCACTGGCCAGTCTCCTGGCACAAGGGTGCTTTGCCGGGTTCAGCCAGGCTTCGCAGTCTGGGCCAACTCAATCGCTAACGGAGTTGCCATGAACCACCCGGCTGCGCCGCGCGGGCTAGCCCTCACGTTTTACGTGCGGGCCTTGCACTGGCTCGAGCGCATTCCCTATTGGTTTCTTGCCATTGTGTTGCGACTAGCGGTGGCTACGGTGTTCTGGAACTCGGGCATGACCAAGCTCGCCAGCTGGGACACGGCCGTTGCGTTGTTCACCGACGAGTACCAGTTGCCGCTTCTACCGCCGGAAGTGGCGGCGTATATCACGGTATCGATCGAACTCACGTCACCGGTGCTGTTGATCCTCGGTCTGCTCACCCGGCCCACGGCCGCCGTTCTGCTTGGCATGACCACGGTCATCGAGGTATTCGTCTTTCCACTGGCGTGGCCAACCCATATCCAGTGGGTCGCCATGCTGCTGGTACTGCTGGCGCGCGGCCCCGGCCGACTCTCGCTGGACGGGTTAATTCGCAAGCACCTGCTAGGCGACGCCTGATTGCCGCATTGTCACCAGTGGAGAACTGCGCGTACCCGGTGATACTCATGGATTGCTCTGTTTGATTGATCAGGTGACGGAGGTTGCGTGCGAAGCAGTCAAGCCTCCACACGACCAGAGTGTCGCCTTCGCGTAAAGCCTTTAAGCCGGACAATCCCCCTTCCGTGCCAAGGTCTGATCTTCATAAAAATGTGTCGGAGCGACCCCGGCCGCAACGAAAGCATCATGTTGGTAAGCGTCTAACATCCCTCGTCACGTTGACGTCGACACAACCTGATGTGAATGCACCACGGAACACGCTCGCTTGCCGCCTTTGACGATGGGCGGCTTCTACCTCGAACCGAAGGAACGGCAGATACAAATCGGGATGGCAAAGTCCTGTTGGCTCGCCACAGTAAGACACAGAAAACAACGTCCAATTGATCGCGGTGAGTGCTTGGCTATCAGGTATACCGCCAAGACGGGCGTAGCTTTTTATGCATCTACGCCGGTGTTCAGGGAAAACTTCGGCATGAGGGCTATGTGGTCAGTGCACTGGCGTGCAGCATTCACGCTGCTGCTGGATCGGCGGACACTTCACCGAGCCGAACGAACAGAACACACAGCAGTCGCCCGCATTAGGGCGCAACAGCGCCTTACAATTGCCGCATTCGTAGAAAAACTGGCAAGCGTTGGTAGGCATGGTTTCCAGCTTGGCAAAACCGCATTGCGGGCAGGTCAGCACGGACTCAAGAACGACGGTGTTCATTAAAACCTCACTTATGGACGGTCGAAGGATAACCAGCGTTTGTGGTTGCCCCGGTCAGTGCATCGGGCTGGGACTGGTCAGCGTCGTAGGTGACGATGGCTGTCTTCTTGTCGAAATCGACCTTGACCGAGCTCACTCCGGGAACTTTTTCCAGCGACTTTTTGACCGTGATCGGGCACAGCTCACACGTCATGTTCTGTACATCGAGCGTGACCGTCTGGGGAGTTGCAGCCAGCACTGCGAAGGGGATGGCGGTCAGCATGGCCATGAGTAGTTTGCGCATGAGGGACTCCTAGTAGAACAGTGGGGCCAGTGACGGTACGGCGAGTAGACCGAGCAGCAATATGGCGACGATCCAGAACGTGAGCCGCTGCCGCTTGATGGTTCGAGCGTCGGCGCAGGGCGTACCCGGTGCGCAGACTTGTGGCACCACATAGAGCTTGCGCAAGGCCAGGCCAAGGAACAACAGCGTCAACCCGATAAACAGGGGCCGGTATGGCTCCATGGCCGTCAGGTTTCCTACCCATGCTCCGCCGATGCCGAGTGCTAGCAATATGAGAGGGCCGACACAGCACACCGACGCGCCAATAGCAGCCAGTACGCCCGCGATCAACGAGCCTTTCCCAGTGAGTTGCATCCTGTTCACGCCTTAAATCCGATTGCCCATGTATCATTCTAGATCCCGTACTCAGGTACGGAGTCAAGGAGAATGCAATGGTGACCGAACTGACCATCGGCAAGCTGGCGGAGGCTGCCGACGTGAACATCGAGACGATCCGCTATTACCAGCGGCGCGGTCTGCTGGAAGAGCCCCCAAAGCCGCTTCGCGGTCATCGGCGTTACCCACCCGACACGGTAAAGCGCGTGCGCTTCATCAAGCGGGCGCAAGCCCTCGGTTTCACGCTGGCAGAAGTCAGCGGATTGCTTCGACTCGATGCTGTGCATGCATGTGCCGAGACACGAGCCTTGGCTGTCCGCAAGCTGACCTTGATCAATCAGAAGATGTCCGACCTCGCCGCCATGCGGCAGGCGTTGGGAGGACTGGTTCAGCAGTGTGATGTTGGCAACGACGGGGTGGCCTGCCCAATCATCGACATGTTGGAACGGGAGTAAGAAGTTCAACAAACCGCAGCAAGTGGGCTTACCTGCTTGATGCGCAAAGCACACAGTTATCAACAAGCGCCCTCCTCCCAGAGAAGAGTGAAGGATGCGCCTGTCTCGTTCTACCAAAAACACCCGAAAAGCAATGAAAAACTCTGCTACTTAATAGTGTTTGTAGGCTAACCAAACGCCCGCCAGGGCTACCAGCCAAACTAAAACGATGAGCACCGCCGCCACTTTACTCACTGGGCGCTTCACGTGACGTTCCTCCCACTCGCTAGCCTTTAGCTGACACGCCTCAAGCACAAGCGGCGGCATCAATCGGATAGCGAGCAGAATGCCGAGCGGCAGAATGATTACGTCGTCCAGATAGCCGAGTACAGGAATGAAATCGGGAATGAGATCGATTGGACTCAGTGCGTAAGCCACCACAAAAACGGAGATCCACTTGGGCAGCCATGGGGTTTGTGGATGCTGATAACAAAACCAGAGAACCATGGTTTGACGCTTGAGATTTCTAGCCCAACGGCGTAGGTGTTCAAGGATGCCTTTCATTCAGTGCTCTTGCTTATGGTGGGGAGTGCAGGTCTTTTTCTGACGGATCAATCTGTATGCGTGCGGTATGTCAATTTTGCGGTTGCCGGAAAACTACACAACATCGGGAAGCTGCAAGGTGAAACGGCTTCCGCCATTCGGGTCGGGTTCATGTCGAACTCCCCATCCAAGGTGATCTGCAACACGTTTGACGATAGGCCCAAGCCCGAACCGCCCGTGAAATCATCGTCACCTCGAACAAACCGATCAAAGAGGCGGGCTTGTACTGCATCGGGTAACCCCGTACCGCTGTCCTCCACAACAATTTGAGATGAGCTCAAGTAAATGGTGATGATGCCTTGCTCAGTGTGCTGACAAGCATTACGTAGCAAATTGCTGACCGCAATAGTGACCAGCACAGGTATCGCCGTGACCATCACGTCATCAGGGTGATATCTTCGATTACCTGTTGGCGGTTTTGCCGGAATTTGGTTTGAGCGTGTATCAGCAACCGAGCGGCAATGATTTGCGCGCCGGGTTGTTACCGGCGGTGTTGGGGGGCTACATCCCCGAATCTGAAAAGCGTTCGATGTAATAACACTGCCCTTGCAGGAGCACGGCTTGCCCGCTTCTACGAAGGGCAACCTGCGGCACGCCTCGCACCGAATCGGCTAATCCACACCGCCCCCAGAATCACCAGCCCACCAAAGAATAACCGCCCCAACGTTTCGTGCTGATTCCAGATCAGCAGGTTGATCAACAGCCCCACCGGCACATGCAGGTTGTTCATCACCGCCAGCGTCCCGCCATTGACCAGGCACGCGCCCTTGTTCCACCAGTACAGGCCCAATGCCGTACTCACCAGGCCAAGGAACACCAGCACGCCCCATTGCAACGGCGCCTCGGGCAGGAAATTCGCCTTGCCGAACAGCACAAACGCCGGCAACGCCACTGCCAGTGCTCCCAGATAGAAATAGCCAAAGCGCCGGTAATGCGGCAGATCGCTCGGGTAACGTGCTACCAGATGCTTATAAAACACCTGCCCTGCGGCGTAGGTGAAATTAGCCAGTTGCAGCAACAAGAAGCCCATAAAGAAGTCCGGATTGATCCGGTCATAGCGGATCACCGCCGCGCCGAGCACCGCGACCAATGCCGCCACCAGTGCCCAGAGATTGAAGCGGCGATTCAGCGCATCTTCGATCAGCGTCACGTGCAGCGGTGTAAGAATGGTGAACAGCAATACCTCCGGCACCGTCAACACGCGAAAGCTCAGGTACAGGCAGACGTAGGTCACGCCAAACTGCAACGCGCCGATCAACAGCATCCCGCGCATGAAGGCCGGTTCAACCTGCCGCCAGCGGGTCAAGGGAATGAACACCAGCCCGGCCAGCAGCACGCGCACCAGCACCGCAAAGTAACTGTCGACATGGCCGGCCAGGTATTCACCGATCAAACTGAAGGAAAACGCCTGAATCAGCGTGACAAAAAGTAGATAGCCCATACGCGCCTCGTCTCGAATGGCGGCGACGATAGCGGTTTTGCGACTGGCAGTGAAATCACAGACAAAAAAAACCCGATCTCGCATTGGCGTCGATCGGGCAGGAGCACTCAGGGGCAACAAGTGCAAAGGGAGGTTCGATGCGCGAACCGGCTTGAAGGGAGTGCACAATGGCGCTACTAAACCATCAGGCGATTATCCGGTGATTAACACCTCAGGCGACCTGGGCGAGCCTGGCGTTAGCCTGGTTCAGACCTTTTTCGTGGAAGTCTCCCCCTAGGTTCATGCCTTCGGCGTGAATGAACTCGACGTCGTGGATCCCGATGAATGCCATGACCTGACGCAGGTAGGGTTCCTGGTGATCGGCGGCGCTCCCGGCATAGATGCCGCCACGAGCGGTCAGCACATAGGCACGCTTGCCAGTGAGCAGGCCTTGCGGGCCGGTTTCGGTGTATTTGAAGGTCACGCCGGCACGCAGCACATGGTCCAGCCAGGCTTTCAGCGTGCTCGGGATGGCGAAGTTGTACATAGGCGCGGCCATCACCAACACGTCGGCGGCCAGCAGCTCATCGGTCAATTGGTTGGAGCGCTCAAGGGAGGCGTGTTCGATCTCGTTGCGCTGTTCGGCAGGTTTCATCCAGCCGCCCAACAGGTTGGCATCCAGGTGCGGAACCGGGTTGATCGCCAGATCACGGATGGTGATCTGGTCAGCCGGGTGAGCGGTTTTCCACTGGCTGATGAAGGTTTGGGTCAGTTGGCGTGAAACCGAATCTTGCTGGCGAGCGCTGCTTTCGATGATCAGTACGCGGGACATGGGTTGTAGCCTCCATCGGTGAATGCTGTAAGTCGATGGAGTGGAGATTAAACAGAGTCGTATCGATGAAAAAGCGCAAATAACTGCTATAACCCATCTATAAATTCGTTTATAAGCGGAGCATGCCCGGCAGACCTGCTCCGTGCTGCCTCACTTGGGCGGCGTACAGCTGAGTGCAATCCGCAGCTTGATGATCTTGCGGTTGAACCTGGCCGAGACATCACTGCGTTTACCGGCCTCCACAATGACCCGTCGTGTGCGCGGTGACTCCGGACCATTGCGAAACACCACCGAGCATTCCACCGGCACCGTGCCGTAGTTGTTCAGGGTGATGGCCCCCATGTCGTAGTCGGTTGCGTAAGTGGTGTAGTCAACGCTCAAACCATTGAGCTGCTTCTCGACATCGATAGGGTAGGCAAACGCACTGAGCGGCAGCATCGCCAGCAACACGAAACAGATTTTTCTCATTCGGCAGTCTCCAATATGGACAGCCAGCTTAGGACAAGAGGAGCTCATCTTGAAAGCGCCCCGCGTTACCCTTGATCAATGGCGGACACTGCAGGCCGTGGTCGACCACGGTGGCTTTGCCCAGGCAGCCGAAGCGCTGCACCGCTCACAATCCTCCGTCAGCTATACCGTGGCGCGCATGCAGGACCAGCTCGGCGTACCCCTCTTGCGTATCGACGGCCGCAAAGCCGTGCTGACCGAAGCCGGTGGCGTGTTGTTGCGCCGTTCCCGGCAACTGGTCAAACAAGCCAGCCAGCTTGAGGACCTGGCGCACCACATGGAGCAAGGCTGGGAAGCTGAAGTGCGGCTGGTGGTCGATGCCGCTTACCCGAATGCCCGTTTGGTGCGCGCTCTGACGGCGTTCATGCCGCAAAGCCGTGGCTGCCGCGTGCGCTTGCGCGAAGAAGTGCTGTCCGGGGTCGAAGAGGTGCTGCTCGAAGGCGTCGCCGACCTGGCCATCAGTGGCTTCAGCATTCCCGGTTACCTGGGCACAGAAATGAGTGCAGTGGAATTCGTCGCCGTGGCTCACCCGGAACACCCACTGCATCGGCTGAACCGCGAGTTGAATTTTCAGGACCTGGAAAGCCAGTTGCAAGTGGTGATCCGCGACTCTGGCCGCCAGCAACCGCGGGACGTCGGCTGGCTCGGCGCCGAACAGCGCTGGACCGTCGGCAGCCTGGCCACCGCCGCGACCTTCGTCGGCAGCGGCCTGGGGTTCGCCTGGTTGCCACGGCACCTGATTGAACGTGAACTCAAGGAAGGCCTGCTCAAGCTGCTACCGTTGGACCAGGGCGGCAGTCGTCACCCCACGTTCTATCTGTACTCCAATAAAGACAAACCGCTGGGCCCGGCCACGCAGATTCTCATCGAACTGCTGCGCACCTTTGACACCGCGCCGCTGGATGCGCCCTTCGCCGCCCCACAACAAGCCTGAAACCCGGTAGACCGAACAGGAGTTCCGCCATGGCCTATTTCGAACATGAAGGTTGCACCCTGCACTACGAAGAATATGGTCACGGCGAACCCGTGCTACTGCTACACGGGCTGGGCTCAAGCGCCTTGGATTGGGAGGATCAGATCCCCGCGCTGGCGGCTCGCTACCGGGTGATCGTCCCGGATGCTCGTGGCCATGGTCGCTCCGACAAGCCCCTCGAGCGCTACAGCATTGCCGGCTTCAGCGCCGACCTGATCGCCCTGATCGAGCACTTGAACCTGGGCCCCGCCCATGTGGTCGGGCTGTCCATGGGCGGCATGATTGGCTTTCAGCTGGCGGTGGACCAGCCGCAGTTGCTCAAGAGCCTGTGTATCGTCAACAGCGCACCCCAGGTAAAACTGCAGACGCCGGATGAGTATTGGCAGTGGTTCAAGCGCTGGAGCCTGATGCGACTCGTGAGCATGAGCGCCATCGGCACGGCGCTGGGCGCGAAGCTTTTCCCCAAACCGGAACAAGCCGGGCTGCGTAGAAAAATAGCCCAGCGCTGGGCAAAAAACGACAAACGTGCTTATCTCGCCAGCTTCGATGCAATCATCGGCTGGGGCGTGCAGGAACGACTTTCCCGTATTATCTGTCCAACCCTGATCGTCAGCGCCGACCGTGACTACACGCCGGTCGCGCTGAAAGAGGCCTATGTAAAACTGTTGCCCAATGCGCGGCTGGTGGTGATCGCCGATTCCCGCCACGCGACCCCACTGGATCAACCAGAACGCTTCAACCAAACCCTGCTCGAGTTTCTAACCGCAGTTGACACCACCACCCAGGATCACTGACCCATGCTAAAGAAAATCGCCCTCCTCGCCGGCTCCGCTCTGTTTGCCGCTAACCTGATGGCCGCCACACCTGCCAAGGCGCCGCACGTTTTGCTGGAGACCACCAATGGCCAGATCGAAATCGAATTGGACCCGGCCAAGGCTCCGATCAGTACCAAAAACTTCCTTGAGTACGTCGATAGCGGCTTCTACAACAACACCATTTTCCACCGAGTGATTCCGGGCTTCATGGCCCAGGGCGGCGGTTTCACCGCGCAGATGCAGCAAAAAGACACCAAGGCGCCGATCAAGAACGAAGCCAGCAACGGCTTGCATAACGTACGCGGCACCCTGTCGATGGCTCGCACCTCGAACCCGGATTCGGCCACCAGCCAATTCTTCATCAACGTCGCCGACAACGCCTTCCTCGACCCGGGCCGTGATGCCGGTTACGCGGTATTCGCCAAAGTGGTCAAAGGCATGGACGTGGTGGACATCATCGTCAACTCCCAGACCACCACCAAAAACGGCATGCAGAATGTGCCAGCCGACCCCGTGTTGATAAAGTCGGCCAAGCGCATCGACTAAGCTACACAGGAGTCTTGAGCGGCAGTTCTTTTGAAGTGCCGTTCACATTTTAGAAAGGAGAGCCCGCCTGGCGGGCGTTAGAACCAATGCTCTATCGTCGTTTTGAACAACTGATCGATATTTTCCGCGACGCTCCGACAGCGGCTCCGCCGAACACGGTTCTACCCTTTTACGTTTATTACCTGCGTCAGGTCTGGCCAAGTTTTGCCGCCCTGCTCATCGTCGGCCTGTTCGGTGCGCTGATCGAAGTCGCACTGTTCAGTTACCTGAGCCGGATCATCGATCTGGCCCAAGGCACGCCGAATATCGACTTCTTCAAGATTCACGGCATCGAGCTGATCTGGATGGCGGTGGTCGCCCTCATCCTGCGTCCGTTCTTCGTCGGTCTGCACGACCTGCTGGTGCACCAGACCCTCAGCCCCGGCATGACCAGCATGATTCGCTGGCAGAACCACAGCTACGTGCTCAAACAAAGCCTCAACTTCTTTCAGAACGATTTCGCCGGGCGCATCGCCCAGCGGATCATGCAGACCGGCAACTCCCTGCGCGACTCAGCCGTGCAAGCGGTGGACGCATTGTGGCACGTGCTGATCTACGCCATCAGTTCGCTGGTGCTGTTCGCCGAGGCCGACTGGCGCCTGATGATCCCGTTGCTGAGCTGGATCGCCTGCTACATCGGCGCGCTGTGCTATTTCGTGCCGCGGGTCAAACAGCGCTCGGTGGTGTCCTCCGACGCTCGCTCGAAGCTGATGGGACGGATCGTCGACGGTTACACCAATATCACCACGCTCAAATTGTTCGCCCACACCCACTACGAACAACAGTACGCCCGCGAAGCCATCGAAGAGCAAACGGAAAAGTCCCAGCTGGCCGGTCGCGTCGTCACCAGCATGGACGTGGTCATCACCGGCATGAACGGCCTGTTGATCGTCTGCACCACGGGCCTGGCCCTGTGGTTGTGGACCCAGTCGCTGATCTCGGTCGGCGCCATCGCGCTGGCCACCGGCCTGGTGATTCGCATCGTCAACATGTCCGGATGGATCATGTGGGTGGTCAATGGCATCTTCGAAAACATCGGCATGGTCCAGGACGGCCTGCAAACCATCGCCCAACCCGTCAGCGTGACCGACCGCGAACAGGCCCCGCGCCTGGAAGTGGCACGCGGCGAAGTCCGTTTCGATCACGTCGATTTCCACTACGGCAAGAAAAGCGGAATCATCAGCGACCTCAACCTGACGATCAAACCCGGCGAAAAAATCGGCTTGATCGGCCCCTCTGGCGCGGGCAAATCGACCCTGGTCAACCTGCTGCTGCGTCTTTACGACCTGCAAGGCGGACGAATTCTGATCGATGGCCAGAACATCGCCGAAGTGGCCCAGGAAAGCCTGCGCGAGCGAATCGGCATGATCACCCAGGACACCTCGCTGCTGCACCGCTCGATCCGCGACAACCTGCTCTATGGCAAGCCCGACGCCACCGATGAAGAACTCTGGGAAGCGGTGCGCAAGGCCCGTGCCGACGAGTTCATCCCACATCTTTCCGATGCCCAGGGCCGTACCGGTTTCGACGCCCACGTCGGTGAGCGCGGCGTGAAACTCTCCGGTGGTCAACGCCAACGGATCGCCATTGCCCGGGTGCTGCTCAAGGACGCGCCGATACTGATCATGGACGAAGCCACCTCGGCGCTGGACTCTGAAGTCGAAGCGGCCATTCAGGAAAGCCTGGAAACCCTGATGGAAGGTAAAACCGTGATCGCCATCGCCCACCGGCTCTCCACCATTGCCCGAATGGACCGTTTGGTGGTGCTGGAAAAAGGCCGGATCGCCGAAACCGGCAGCCACAGCGAACTGCTCGCCCACGGCGGTTTGTATGCGCGGTTGTGGCAGCACCAGACCGGTGGGTTTGTCGGTATCGATTGAGCTGCGTGATTGACGCTGACCCTGTGGGAGCGGGCTTGCTCGCGATAAACGATTCAGCAACTGTGGATGTTCTGGCTGGCGCCGATCCTCGGTGCGGTCATTGACGGCGTGACCTGGCGCTGGTTGGGCAAGGAAGACCGCTGATCCAGGGATCAGCGAGGATCAGTCTTGCCTATACGGCAAGGCGGTTCTCGCTTCCTCGGCATACGCCAGCACGCCGAGTCGCTCCTGTTGCAGGAAGTCCTTCACCGCCGCCTTCAAACCCGGATGCCTCAGGTAGTGCCAGGAATGGGTGATCACCGGTTCGAAACCACGAATCAACTTGTGCTCCCCCTGAGCTCCGGCATCGAACCGTTGAAAACCGTTGGCAATCGCGTAATCCATGCCTTGATAAAAGCACGTCTCGAAATGCAGGCGGTCGAACTCCGCCAGGCAGCCCCAATAGCGACCGTAAAAACTGTCGCCACCCACCAGACTGAACGCCATAGCCACTGGCCGTGAACCTTGTTTGGCCAGCACCACGCGAATGGCTTCGGGCATGCGTTCGGCCAGCAGACTGAAAAAATCCCGAGTCAGGTACGGCGCCTGCCGGCGTATTGCGTAGGTATTGGCATAGCAGGCATAAACGAAGTCCCACTGCGCTTGATCAAGTTGCCGTCCTTCGAGCCATTCAAACTCAATGCCCTGCCCTGCGACCTGCTCGCGCTCCTTGCGCATCTGCTTGCGTTTGCGCGAACTCAAGGCGTCGAGAAAGTCCTGGAAATCCCGGTAACCACGGTTTTGCCAGTGGTACTGACAGCCGACACGTTGCAGCCAACCCGGCTGCTCGGCCAGCGCGGCATCGGTGAACGGGTCGGTGAAATTTATATGAGCACTGGAGAGCCCTTCGATTTCCAGATACCCCGGCAGGCTTTTCAGCAACTCGAAGCCATCCTGTGCATTGGCGGCCAACAGACGCGGCCCGCTCACCGGACTGAACGGCACGGCAGTCAAAAGCTTTGGGTAATACTCGATCCCGGCGCGCTCACAGGCATCGGCCCACCCATGGTCGAACACGTATTCGCCGTAAGAGTGCCATTTTCGGTAACTGGGCAATGCAGCAAGTAATCGACCGCCCTCAACATGCAGTAAATGCTCGGGTTGCCAACCGGAGTGCGGACCAAGGCTGCCACTGTCTTCCAGTGCACTGAGGAAGGCATGTCGCAAGAACGGCTGACCGTCGGGCACCAGCGCATCCCATTCTTGAGAGGCGATTGCGGACAGACTCTCCAAACGTTGTAACGGCATCACATTCCCCGACGATCATGACTCACAGACGCGCCGAGTATCGCCCATCTCCGCTGCGGCCGAAATAAAAATACCCCGTCGAGGCGAGGTCAAAACGAAAGGAGCTTTAACGGATGAGAAAGAGCCGGTTTCGGTTTTAAGCCTTGCTTGGAACACGTACTGCACACGAGCTACAAGTGCATCGCCGCTGTCATCACCGTCGTTGTTGGTGATTTTGTCAGTTTCCAGACCGAAGTCTTCGTCGAAACGGCCGGCGCGGAAGGTGACCGGCTTGAAGCCGACGCAGGAAATCGACGCTTCGTCGAAGTAACCGTCGTTCGCAGTCCCCGAGTTATGGGAGAAGTCGTAGTTGATCTGGTATTTCCAATCCTTGTAGGCGGTGCCGCCCAATTCCAGAAAAGCACGACGCAAGAAAGCGGCGTCGGTTGTATCGCCATCCTCGTAGCCGCCTGCGGCAGTGGCTATTGGTTGCTTTTGCGTTCTTCGGCCAGACGTTTGGCCAGGTCGTCAACATCGGGGACGGGAGGTTCAGGCATCACGCGCAAGGTGGCCTGCATCAAGCGCATCTGACGAATAAAGCGCCGGCAGTTGGGGCAAAACATCAAATGATGGCGCACCATCAAACGCTCACGAAAGCTCAACTGGCCATCGAGGTAATCACTGGAACGCGCCACTTGTTCCTGACAGGTCAACATTCGCCGGTTTCCTCAAAATGCTCCACCGTAGCGAAGACTTTCAGCCGTGCCCGATGCAGCAGCACACGAACATTGGAGAGCGAAATCTCCAGAAGATTACAGATCTCTTCCAACTCCAGGCCTTGGCGCTCGCGCAGCAGCAACACACTGCTTTGCAGTTCAGAGAGGCTCAGCAAGGTATGTTCCAGGCACTCGCGCAGCTCATTTTCGGTGAGCAGGGCATCGGGCGTGTCCTCGTGCCAAGCGAACGGAGCCACTAGCCAGTGACCGTCACCTGGGGAAAACCGCTCATCCCCAATCGTGCCGTGGGGCGACGGTAAATCATCCAGCAGGACTTCCCGACGGTTTTGTTTGTAACGGCTTTTTGCAGAGTTGGCGGTGATGGTCAGCAGCCAGGTCTTGAGGCTCGAACGCCCCTGAAACCCGGCCAGGTTACGCACGACCGACAGCCAGGCGTCCTGCACCACTTCGTCGGCATGGCGGTTGCCGACAATGGCATAGGCCACAGCGCGCATGGCGCTCTGGTAAGTGTTGACCAATTCCTTGTAAGCCCGCTGCTCACCCACCAGCAAGCGTTCGAGCAGTTGCGTGTCGTCAGCTGCGGCCATTCATGCCTCGTGCCATAAACCATGACTCCCGTAGGAAGCGAGCTTTTGTGGCGAGGGGGGCTTGCCCCCGCCTCACACAAATCAACGCTTACGCAGAATCACGCTACCAATCGAGTAACCCGCGCCAAACGAGCTGAGCACCGCCAGCGAGCCGCTCGGCAAATCGTCCTGATTCTTGTGGAATGCAATCACCGACCCTGCCGAGCTGGTATTGGCGTAGGTGTCGAGAATTACCGGGGCTTCTTCGACCGAGGCTTCACGGCCCAGCAGTTTCTTGACGATCAGGTGGTTCATGCTGAGGTTGGCCTGGTGCAACCAGAAGCGCTTCACGTCGCTGACGCTGAGCGTGTTCTCTTCCAGGTGGGTGGCGATCAGCTCTGCCACCATCGGGCAGACGTCACGGAAAACCTTGCGACCTTCCTGCACGAACAGCTTGTCGGGAGCACCGACGCCCTCTTCGGCTGCGCGGTTGAGGAAGCCGAAATTATTGCGGATGTTGTTGGAGAACCTGGTCAGCAGTTTGGTGCCGACAACATCGAACTGGTACGGCGACGTTGCCAGATCGGCACGCTCGATGATCACTGCCGTCGCGGCGTCGCCAAAAATGAAGTGGCTGTCGCGGTCGCGGAAGTTCAAGTGGCCGGTGCAGACTTCCGGGTTGACCATCAGAATCGCCCGGGCCTGGCCGAGCTGGACACTGTTAGCGGCGGCCTGGATGCCAAAGGTCGCCGAGGAGCAGGCCACGTTCATGTCAAATCCGAACCCCTGAATACCCAGCGCCTCCTGGACTTCGATGGCGATGGCCGGGTAGGCCCGTTGCAGGTTCGAGCAAGCAACGATAACGCCGTCGATGTCGGCGGCGGTCTTGCCGGCGCGCTGCAAGGCTTGCTCGGCGGCACCGACGGCCATTTGGCATAGCACCGACCATTCGTCGTTGGAACGCTCAGGCAGACGCGGCGCCATGCGCTGCGGGTCAAGGATGCCTTCCTTATCCATGACGAAGCGGCTTTTGATCCCCGAAGCCTTTTCAATGAAGGCAGCACTGGATTCGGTCAGCGCCTGAACTTCGCCGCGCTCGATGGCAGCGGCGTTATCGACATTGAACTGCTGTACATAGGCATTGAAAGACTGCACCAGCTCTTCGTTGGAGATGCTGTTGGCCGGGGTGTACAGGCCGGTGCCGCTGATGACGACGTTATGCATGCTCATATCTCTAATCTGTTCAGGCAGAAAGCATTGGCACTGACGTACCAACACGTAAAGGGTCTGATCCCGTCAGAGGGGATGAAACCTTGCGTCGCTTTATTCCAATCAGCCCAGGCTGCGAAGGCTCAAATCTGCGGGGCCGGCGTTTATGACTGCGAAGTTTGCCATAACCGCAGGCATTTGGCCCCTTTTTGCAGGATGAAACGCCTGCCACAAACTCAGCGGCATGCCTGTAGGAGCACGGCTTGCTTAAACGCTTGTCGGAGATTGGTACCCTGGTCCCCAATTGTTGGGCAAACAACGAAACCCGGTACTCCTCCAACCACCAGCGATACAGCTCCAGCTGCGGATCGCGCTTGCCTTCCTGGGCGTGTTTGTTGGCCCGCGCCTGGTATTGCGTCCACAACCCGGCCAGTTCGGTACTCCAGACCCGATCCTTTTGCACCTGGCTTGGCAGTTTCTCAAGGCGCAACTCGATGGCTTTGAGGAAACGTGGCAGTTCCTTAAGCCAAACAGCCGGCGTTTCGCGGACAAAGCCTGGATACACCAGCTGACTCAATTGTTGCTTGATGTCATTGAGGGCCACCGCCTGCGCCAGGTCGATCTTGCCTTTGAAGCGCTTTTGCAGACCGTGCCAGAGCTTGAGCGTCTCCAGCGTCAGTTTCGCCAACCGCTCGGCGTGCTCGGTCCAGGCGCCACGCTTGCGTTCAGCCAACGCAGCCAGCCCGGCGCCATCGCGCGGCAGGTTGGCTTCGCCGTCGAGAATGCAGCTATCGAGGCTGGCCAACAGGATGTCTTCCACCAGGCTTTCGATACGCCCCAGCTCGCGGTACAGCAAACCCAGCTCGGTCATTCCCGGTAATTTTCCGCGCAGGAATTTCGCCGGCTCGGCCAGTTGCTGCATCAACAAGCGCTGTAAAGCCCGGCGATGCTGGAACTCGGCCTCGGCGGCGGTGGAGAATCGTCCTTCCTTGACCGTACCGCCCTCTTCCACCAGCGCCGGATAAACCGTCATCGACAACCCGGCGATCTTCTGTTGGGTTTTTTCGGCCACCGCGGCGAAGACCCTGGCCTCCACCGGCTGCTGGCTTTTCGCTGTTTGCGGCACGGCCAGCGCGGCCTGGCTGGCCTCGGCGAAACGCGCGGTCAACTCGGCCAGGTCACGACCTTCGCCAAGGAACTTGCCCTGACCGTCGACAATCTCCAGGTTCATCCGCAGATGGCCTTCAACCTGCTGAGCCGATTCGGCCCAGGCTTCGTCGCTGACCCGCGCACCGGTCATGCGCAGCAATTCACGTCCCAACGCGTGAGGCAGTGAGCCGTCGGCAAAGGTGATGCGCTGCAACGCGGCTTTGACGAAGTCCGGTACTGGCACAAAATTCTTGCGCAGCGCCTTGGGCAAGTTGCGCACCAGTGCGATGCACTTGGCTTCGATCACTCCCGGCACCAGCCATTCCAGGCGCTCGGACGGCAGTGCCGGCAGCAATGGCGCCGGCACCCGCAAGGTCACGCCGTCACGTGGATGGTTGGGCTCGAAGTGGTAGCTCAAGGCCAACGCCAGATCACCCAAATGCAAGGTGTCCGGATAATGCGCAGCGGTCACTTCACTGGCCTCGCGGGCCAACACGTCTTCTTCGCGCATGACCAGCAACTGCGGGTCTTTCTGGCTGTGGATGCGATACCAGCTGTCGAACGTCGCAGTCTGGTGGATATCGGCTGGCAGCCGCGCATCGTAGAACGCGAACAGGGTTTCTTCGTCAGCCAGGATGTCGCGGCGGCGCGCCTTGGCCTCCAATTCGTCGAGTTGCTCGAGCAGTTGCGTGTTGGCGGTCAGGCACCTGGCTCGGGACTGGATTTCCCCGCGTACCAGGCCTTCACGAATAAACAGCTCACGGGACAGTACTGGCTCGATCGGCCCGTAATGCACCGGCCGCCGGCCAACCACGATCAGCCCGAACAAAGTGATTTGTTCGAAGGCGACAACCTGCCCGCGCTTCTTCTCCCAATGGGGTTCGAAGTGGTTCTTCTTGATCAAGTGCCCGGCCAGCGGTTCGATCCAGTCAGGTTCGATCTTCGCCACCATCCGCGCGTAAAGCTTGGTGGTTTCCACCAGTTCTGCGGTCATCAGCCATTGCGGGCGCTTTTTCCCAAGCCCCGATGAAGGGTGAATCCAGAAGCGTCGTTGGCGGGCACCGAGGTAATCGCCGTCTTCGGTCTTCTGACCGATCTGGCTGAGCAAACCGGACAGCACGGCTTTGTGCAGTTTCGGGTAATCCGCCGGTTCTTTATTAAGGCTCAGCTGCATGTCGCGGCAGATCAGACTCAGCTGCCGATGGGAATCGCGCCATTCGCGCAGACGCAGGTAATTGAGGAAGTTCTTGCGGCACCAATTGCGCAGCGGACTGGCAGTCAGGGCCAGGCGCTGCTCTTCAAAGCCACGCCACAGATTGACCAGACCGGCGAAGTCCGAGTCCACGTCTTTCCACTGCGCGTGGGCCTGATCGGCGGCTTGTTGACGCTCCGGTGGGCGCTCGCGCGGGTCCTGGATCGACATGGCACTGGCGACGATCAGGACTTCCTGCAAACTGCCCAACTTGGCGGCTTCCAGCAGCATACGGCCCATGCGCGGGTCCACCGGCAGGCGCGCCAGTTGCCGACCCAGCGGTGTCAACTGGCTTTCGCGATCGACCGCCGACAGCTCTTGCAGCAGGTTGAATCCGTCGCTGATGGCCTTGCCATCCGGCGGTTCGATAAACGGGAAATCGGTGATCTCGCCCAAGCGCAGATGCAGCATCTGCAGGATCACGGCCGCCAGGTTGGTGCGCAGGATTTCCGGATCGGTAAATTCCGGCCGTCCGATAAAGTCTTCTTCAGCGTACAAACGAATGCAAATGCCCGGCTCGACCCGTCCGCAACGACCTTTACGCTGGTTGGCGCTGGCCTGGGAGATGGCTTCGATCGGCAGACGTTGCACCTTGGCGCGGTAGCTGTAGCGGCTGATTCGCGCGGTGCCACTGTCGATCACGTAGCGGATGCCCGGCACCGTCAGCGAGGTCTCCGCAACGTTGGTCGCCAGCACTACACGACGCCCCGGGTGAGACTGGAAAATTCGCTGCTGCTCGGCTGGTGACAGCCGTGCGTACAGCGGCAGGATTTCGGTGTGTTTGAGCTGGGCCTTGCGCAGCATGTCTGCGGCGTCGCGAATTTCCCGCTCGCCGGGCAAGAACACCAACACATCGCCAGGGCTGCGGCGTTCGCTGCGTTCATACGCGGCGATTTCGTCGAGGCTCGCGAGGATCGCCTGATCCACCGTCAAGTCGTCTTCGACGCGGTTACCCTCTTCGTCCTGCTCCAGCGTTAGCGGGCGATACCAGGTGTCCACCGGGAAGGTTCGGCCGGAGACTTCGACAATCGGCGCGTCATTGAAGTGTTTGGAGAATCGCTCCAGGTCGATGGTCGCTGAGGTGATGATGACTTTCAGGTCCGGGCGACGCGGCAGCAGGGTTTTCAGGTAACCGAGCAGGAAGTCGATGTTCAGGCTGCGTTCGTGGGCTTCGTCGACGATGATCGTGTCGTAGCGCTCGAGGTAACGGTCGTTCTGGGTTTCGGCCAACAGAATGCCGTCGGTCATCAGTTTGATCAGGGTGTTCGAATCGCTCTGATCTTCGAATCGCACCTGATAACCGACCAGCGCACCCAGCGGTGTCGCCAGCTCTTCAGCAACCCGGCTGGCGACGCTACGAGCGGCGATACGGCGTGGCTGGGTATGGCCGATCAGGCCGTACTGACCGCGCCCGATTTCCAGGCAGATTTTCGGCAACTGGGTGGTTTTACCCGAGCCGGTTTCGCCGGCGATGATCAGCACCTGGTGCTTGAGCAGCGCCTCTTTGATTTCGTCACGCTTGGCGGCAATCGGCAGGCTGTCGTCATAACGAATCAGCGGCAGGCTGGCACGCCGCGCCACGACCCGTTCACAGGACGCCTGCATACGCGCGACCCACTGGGCCAGCTTGTCCTCGTCAGGTTTTTTGCGCAGCTCAAGCAACTGCCGCCGCAGCCGGTGACGGTCGGCAAGCATGGCGTGATCGAGGTTTTTCAGCAGTTGGTCGATAGCGGGCAATTCGTCAGTCATCAGGTACGCAAAAGTCGTCTAGTGGTGCAGGGGGCCGATTGTCGCAGATTTGGTGTGGATTGCGGGTGCCTGATCGTTCCCACGCTCCACGTGGGAATGCAGCCCGGGACGCTCCGCGTCCCAAGAGCGTCCATTGAGGCATTCCCACGCGGAGCATGGGAACGATCTGATGGGGCTATTCGTTATCCAGCGCCTTGCGCCGATAGGGGAACACGTCGATCACCTTGCCGGCGCGAATGTCCGCTTGCAGGCCTTTCCAGTAATCGGCGTTGTACAGCTCGCCATGCAGTTGATCAAACAACCGTCGCTGCCCGGAATCGGCGAACAGGAACGGTGGGAACTCTTCCGGAAACACATCCAGCGGCCCGATCGAGTACCACGGTTCCGAGGCCATTTCATCTTCCGGCGTGCGTGGGGCCGGAATGTGGCGGAAGTTGGCTTCAGTCAGAAAACAGATTTCGTCGTAGTCATAGAACACCACGCGGCCGTGACGGGTAACGCCGAAGTTCTTCAGCAGCATGTCGCCGGGGAAGATATTAGCCGCCGCCAATTGTTTGATCGCCAGGCCGTAATCTTCCAGCGCCTCGCGAACCTGCGCTTCGTTGGCATTTTCCAGATAGAGGTTCAACGGCGTCATGCGTCGCTCGGTCCAGCAGTGACGGATAAGCACTGTGTCGCCATGGACCTCCACCGTTTTGGCCGCCACTTCCAGCAATTCTGCCAGGCAGGCCGGGTCGAACTTGCTCAGCGGAAAACGGAAATCGGCAAACTCCTGGGTATCGGCCATGCGCCCTACCCGGTCGACGCTTTTCACCAGACGATACTTCTCGATCACCGTCGCGCGGTCGACGTTCTTCGATGGCGAGAATCGGTCCTTGATGATTTTGAATACGGTGTTGAACCCCGGCAGGGTAAACACGCTCATGACCATGCCGCGCACACCCGGGGCCATGATGAACTGATCGTCGGTGTTGGCCAGGTGATTGATCAGTGAGCGATAGAATTCGGACTTGCCGTGCTTGTAGAAACCGATCGAGGTGTAGAGCTCGGCGATGTTCTTGCCCGGCAGGATGCGCTTGAGGAAGCCAATGAACTCGGCTGGCACCGGCACATCGACCATGAAATACGAACGGGTAAAGGAAAAGATGATCGACACATCGGCTTCATCGGTGATCAGCGCATCGATCTGAATCCCGTGGCCTTCACGGTGCAGCAGCGCAATCACCAACGGCCATTGGTCATCCTGGGTGTAGATGCGCCCCACCAGATACGCGCCCTTGTTGCGGTACAGCACCGAGGAAAACAGCTCGACGCTCAGCTGCGGGTCCTTGCAGACCCAGTCCGGCAGGTTCTCGCGCAACTGGGCTTCGTGCCGACGCAGGTCGCCAGGCAAATCGGCATAGGCCTCGCTGAAGCTGAAGTCGCCGAAGATCTGCTCGAGCATGCTCGACAGTTCGCCCTCAGGCTTATAAGTACGGGTTTGCGCAGCACGGGCCCGGCGCAGGCTTGGCCGCGTGGTATGGATGAACATGCAGCCGTCGCTGATCAGGTCATGGCTGAACAGTCCGCAGAAGGTCGAGTTGTACCAGGTCTCGGACAGCTCATCGTCAAAGCGCAGGTCGATCAGGCTGATGTAAGCGCTTTTCACCAGCGGCCAGAACGTGACATCCAGCAGCGCCTCGGCATCGAAGGCCTCATGCAGCCGACCGACTACTTCACTGACTTTCGCTTCATAGAGGTTGATCCGCCCCGCTGAGGCGATCTGCGCCTCCTGCCATTGCGCCTGCTCGAAACGCGCCCGGGCACCGTCGGTGATCTGGCGGAAATGCTCGCGGTAATCGTCGAAGCCATCGAGGATCATTCGGGCGATGTCGCCGGCTGGCCATTGCTGCGGCATAGAAAGACCTCTGGGAATGTTTCTTATCGTTGGAAGCTGAGCTTAGAGGCCAATTGTTACGCAAAGCAACCATTGCCATGCATCGCACCTGCGGCGACACTTGCGCGCCAATTCAGTAAGGAACAAGCCGTGAACCCCGTCGATATACTGCGCTTGCTGCTGCTTGCCGCCATCTGGGGCGCAAGTTTTCTGTTCATGCGCATCATCGCCCCAGTGATTGGCACAATCCCCACTGCCTTTTTCCGCGTATCGATTGCCGCCACCGGGTTGCTGGTGATCCTGGCGCTGATGCGCGTCAGTTGGGATTTTCGCGGCAAGTTCAAGACCGTGCTGTTGCTCGGGGTGATTAACTCGGGGATTCCGGCAACGATGTATTCGGTAGCCGCGCAAGTGCTGCCGGCCGGTTACTCGGCGATTTTCAATGCAACGACGCCGCTGATGGGCGTGTTGATTGGTGGTGTGTTCTTCAGCGAAAAGCTCACCCCGGCGAAGATTGCCGGTGTCTGCCTTGGGCTGTTCGGGGTCGGCATTCTGACCCGTGCAGGTCCCGTGGCCTTCGACATGGAACTGCTGATGGGCGCCCTTGCCTGCCTCCTCGCGACCACCTGTTACGGCTTCGCCGGTTTCCTCGCCCGTCGCTGGCTCGATCAGCAAGGCGGGCTCGACAGTCGTCTCTCGGCGTTGGGCAGCATGCTTGGCGCGACGCTGTTCCTGTTGCCGCTGTTCGGTTACAGCGCCATCAGCCAGCCACCGGCAAGCTGGGGGGGCTGGAGTGTCTGGTTGTCGCTGCTGGGGTTGGGGCTGGTCTGCACAGCCTTTGCCTACATCCTGTACTTCCGCTTGCTCAGCTCGATTGGCCCGGTCAAATCAATGACCGTGACCTTCATGATCCCGCCCTTCGGCGTGTTGTGGGGCGCGCTGTTCCTCGATGAACCATTGTCCATGGCCCATCTGTATGGCGGGGTGTTGATCGCCGCGGCATTGTGGCTGGTGCTCAAGCCGACGGTGGTGAAGGTATCGAAGGTGGCTGTACGGTAGAGAGCAGCCTCGCCACAGGAAATGCGCTGAATCAATCACCCCGCCGCCATCCGCACCCGCCGGGCCTTTAGCCCGGCCATCAACGATGGCCCGAGGGCTACCAGTGCCGAGCCAAACACCACCAGCACTGCACCACCATAACCCAGACCATTGATTTGCTCGGCATACACATATTCAGGCCAGAGCCTGGCAGCCAGTGCCACCGCAGCGAAGGTCACCAGCGGCGTGATCGCCAGCGTCGCACTGACCCGAGAGGCCTCCCAATGCGCCAAAGCTTCGGCAAATGCGCCATAGGCGATCAGCGTATTCAAACAGCAACCGAGCAGCAGCCAGCCTTGCAGCGGGCTCAGTTGCAGCGCCTCCAGCGGATGCACCCACGGCATCAGCAATAACGCGCAAAACAGGTAGATCACCATCATGATCTGGAAAGAATTCCACACCGTGAGCAATTGCTTCTGACCCAGGGCATAAAAGGTCCAGACCGCCGACGCCGCCAGAACCAGCAAGACGCCAGCGGTGTATTCACTCAAAGACGTCAGCAGTTCACTCAAACGCTGATTGAAAAACAGCCCGAAGCCGATCAATAGCACCAGCAGTCCAATGCCTTGCCCAAGGCTGAAGCGCTCCTTGAAAACAAACAGGCTGGCGATCAGCAGCAGGATCGGCCCCATCTGCACCACCAACTGCGCGGTACCGGAACTGAGCAGATTCAGGCCCATCAGGTACAGCACGTAGTTGCCCACAAGCCCCAGGACCGCCATCAACAACAGCCAGCCGCCCCGTGGGCCGAGCACTCGCAAGCTTGGCAAACGCTTGACTGCAGCCAGATAAATGAACAGAAAACCACCGGACACCATCAGTCGATACCAGGTCACCGTGACCGGGTCCATCACCAGCAGCACTTGCTTGAGTTTGATCGGCAAGATCCCCCACAGCAGCGCGGTCAGCGAGGCGAGGAACAATCCATAAACCCAGCGACCGGACGAAATGTGCATGGAGCCCCCAAAACCAGACCGCGAGAAAATCATTCTAGGCCTGGATCGCCCCGCCACACAGTTACAGTTTGGAACCGGCCGCTAATGAGACTGTACAGGTCGCAACCTGAAGTTGGCGATATGCCACCAATGTCCCCGCGAAGGCGATCTGCACAGCGACAGAGAAGTTGAAGCGGACGCAGAGGGTCCAGCGCGGCATTCCTTTGCTGCGCGTGGGAACGATCATCTGGCCCGCATTTCTGGTTTAACGCACCGCTTCAAACAACCCTGTCGCGCCCATCCCGCCACCGACGCACATGGTCACGATGCCGTAACGCAGGTTGCGCCGTTGCAGCTCGCGCACCAGGTGCCCGACCTGGCGCGAACCGGTCATGCCGAACGGGTGGCCGATGGAGATCGAGCCGCCGTTGACGTTGTATTTATCGTTATCGATTTCCAGCCGATTGCGGCTGTACAGGCACTGCGAGGCGAAGGCTTCATTGAGCTCCCAGAGGTCGATATCGGCCACCTGCAAACCCTTGAGCTTGAGCAATTTGGGCACCGAAAACACCGGGCCGATGCCCATCTCGTCCGGCTCACAACCGGCGACGGCGAAACCACGAAAGAACGCACGGGGTTTGAGGCCCAGTTCCAGGGCTTTTTCCAGGCTCATCACCAGGGTCATCGACGCGCCATCGGACAGCTGCGAGGAGTTGCCCGCGGTCACCGAGCCGTCTTCGGCAAACACCGGCTTCAACCCGGCCAGACTTTGCAAGGTAGTATCAGGGCGATTGCAGTCATCACGGTCGACGATACCTTCCAGGATCTGCACCTGGCCGGTGGTTTTGTCTTCGACTGCGTATTTCACCGCCATTGGCACGATTTCATCGCAGAACAGCCCGGCGGCCTGGGCCTGAGCGGTGCGTTGCTGACTTTGCAGGGCGTAGAGGTCCTGCTCTTCACGGCTGACGTCATAGCGGCGGGCGACGATTTCGGCGGTCTGGCCCATGGGAAAATAAATACCCGGCACCTGCTCCTTGAGTAACGGGTTGATCAGATTGTCGGTGTTGACGCGGTTCATGGTCAGGCTGATGGACTCCACGCCACCGGCGATGATGATGTCGCTGCAACCGGAGGCAATCTGGTTGGCGGCAATGGCAATCGCCTGCATACCCGAAGAGCAAAAACGGTTGAGGGTCATGCCTGCCGTGCCGGTGCCCAGTTTCGATAACACCGCGACATTGCGGCCGATGTTGAAACCCTGGGCCGCTTCGTTGGAACCGGCGCCAACGATGCAATCCTCGACACTGGCCGGGTCGATGCCATTGCGGGTCAGCAGCGCATTGACGCAATGGGCAGCCATGTCATCAGGACGAGTCTGGTTGAACTTGCCACGAAAGGATTTGGCCAGGCCAGTCCGCACGCTATCGACGATCACCACTTCACGCATGGCATACCTCATTGTTGTCGGTCAGGGATGGAATCAGCATAAATCCACCCTATTACCGACTGCGACAATCATTCACCTCGCGTATGCGCAACCATCGGCTTACTTGTTGTCCTTTTTCGCCTTCCTGTCGTGTTTGTCGGACTTCTCGAAGGCCTCCTCCAGCGCCCGATTGATGGTGCGCAACACCTTGACCCGGGCCCAGCGTTTGTCGTTGGCCTCCACCAGCGTCCAGGGTGAAATCTCGGTGCTGGTACGGTCGACCATGTCACAGACGGCGACGCGGTAGTCATCCCATTTTTCGCGGTTGCGCCAGTCGTCCTCGGTGATCTTGAAGCGTTTGAAGGGAATTTCTTCGCGGTCCTGGAAACGCTCCAGCTGGGTTTGTTTGTCGATGGCCAGCCAGAACTTCACCACGATCACGCCGGAATCACTGATCTGCTCTTCGAAGTCATTGATCTCGGCATAAGCGCGCATCCAGTCGGCACGGCTGCAATAGCCTTCGATCCGCTCCACCAGCACCCGGCCATACCAGGAGCGGTCGAACACGGTGAATTTTCCCCGCGCCGGAATATGCCGCCAGAACCGCCAGAGATACGGTTGAGCGCGTTCTTCTTCTGTCGGTGCGGCGATCGGCACGATGCTGTATTGACGCGGATCGAGGGCCGCCGCCACTCGCCGGATCGCCCCGCCCTTGCCCGCCGCATCATTGCCCTCGAACACCGCCACCAGCGCGTGTCTGCGCATGCGTTTGTCACGCATCAAACCAGAGAACCGCGCCTGCTCGGTGATCAGTTGCTCTTCGTAGTCGTCCTTATCCAGGTTCAGGGTCATGTCCAGGCTGCCGAGCAGACTCAGCTGATCGACGCTACCCGTCAGTGGCGCGGCGTTCACCGTATCCGGTTTGACCTTGGGTCGGCGCAGGGCGCTTTGCAGACCTTCGAGCAGGATCTTGCCTACCGTCAGGCTACGATAATGCGCGTCGACACCTTCGATCACATGCCAGGGCGCGTAATCACGGCTGGTGCGACGCAGCACCCGTTCGCCGAAGCGCACAAACCTGTCGTAGGTTTGCGATTGCTGCCAGTCCAGCGGGCTGATACGCCAGCTGTGCAGCGGATCATCCTGCAAGACCTTGAGGCGGGTTTTCATCTGTTTCCTGGACAGGTGAAACCAGAACTTGAAGATCAGCGCGCCTTCATCGCAGAGCATTTTTTCAAACCGCTCGGCCTGGTTGATCGCCTGGTCCAGCACCGCGTCCTTGAACAGGCCATGAACCCGGCCCTGCAACATCTGGCTGTACCAGTTGCCAAAGAAAATCCCCATCCGCCCCTTGGCCGGCAGCATCCGCCAGTAGCGCCAGGCCGGTGGGCGGGCCAGCTCTTCATCGGTCTGCTGATCGAACGTGCGAACCTCGATAAACCGCGGGTCCATCCATTCGTTGAGCAATTTGACCGTCTCGCCCTTGCCAGCGCCTTCGATGCCGTTGATCAACACGATGACCGGGAAGCGCCCTTGCTGTCGCAGTTCGAACTGGGCTTCGATCAAGGCTTCACGCAGGGCCGGCACTTCGGCCTCAAAGGTTTCTTTGTCGATGGCGTGACCGATTTCAGCGGATTCGAACATGGGGCGGCTCCCTTCCAGGTTTGAGCAAGACTAGCGGATTGGGCAGCGCTTTGTCTGAGCAATGCAGCAGGCGCTGCCATGGACCGATTCCGGGTGCAGCGATCAGCTAGAATGGCCACCTTGCCGTTGCCGAGCCAAACATGACCACTGAAATGTCCCACGCCCAGATTGACTGGGACGACCAAGGCCGTCCGCGCTCGCGCGTGTTTGACGACGTGTATTTCTCCGATCAGTCGGGCCTTGAAGAAACCCGCTATGTGTTCATCGAACAGAATCGCTTGAGCGAGCGCTTTGCCGCATTACCGGCCGATGGGCGACTGGTGATCGGGGAAACCGGTTTCGGCACCGGGCTGAATTTTCTCTGCGCCTGGCAGTTGTTCGAGCAACAGGCTGTGGCCGGTGCGCGGCTGCATTTCGTCAGCGTGGAGAAATACCCGCTCAGCCACCCCGACCTGCAACGCGCCCTTGCCCTTTGGCCTGGGCTCAAGCTTTTTGCCGATCAGCTCCTGGAGCAATATGTCGCTATCCATCAGGGCTTCCAGCGCCTGGTGCTCGGTGGCGGGCGCGTGACCCTGACCTTGCTGATCGGTGATGCGCTGGAGCAACTGCCACAACTTGACGCACAGATCGATGCCTGGTTTCTCGACGGCTTCGCCCCGGCGAAGAACCCGGACATGTGGACCCCCGAACTGTTTGCCGAACTCGCCCGGCTGGCCGCGCCTGGCTCGACCATCAGCACCTTTACCAGCACCGGCTGGGTACGACGCCTGCTCAATGCGGCCGGTTTCAAAATGCGCCGCACACCGGGCATCGGTCACAAATGGGAAATCCTGCGGGGCGAATTCCTCGGCTGGCCGCAAGACGTGCCTCTGCCTGCCGCTGGCAAGCCGTGGTTCGCCCGTCCTGACCCGCTCGTTAGCGAACGTCGAGCCTTGGTCATCGGTGGCGGACTGGCCGGTTGCGCCAGCGCTGCGAGCCTTGCTGCGCGCGGCTGGCACGTCAGCCTGCTGGAGCGCCATGGCGAGCTGGCCCAGGAAGCCTCAGGCAATCCGCAAGGGGTGCTGTACCTGAAACTGTCGGCGCACGGCACGGCATTGTCACAGTTGATCGTCAGTGGTTTCGGCTACACCCGACGCCTGCTCGAACACCTGCATCGCGGTATCGATTGGGACGGCTGCGGTGTGCTGCAACTGGCCTTCAACGTCAAGGAAGCAGAGCGCCAGGCGCAGCTTGCGGCCGCTTTTTCTCCGGACCTGTTACACCTGCTGGATCAGCCGCAAGCGCAAGCTCAGGCGGGTATTGGTCTTGAGCATGGTGGCCTGTTTTTCCCCGAAGGCGGGTGGGTTCACCCACCCGCTTTGTGTCAGTGGCAAGCGACGCACCCGACGATTGAATTGCTGACGCATCACGATGCGTTGGAACTGCGCAAGATCGATGATCAATGGCAAGCCTGGAGCGGTTCAACATTGTTGGCTTCAGCCCCGGTGGTGATTTTGGCCGGTGCTGCCGAGATCAAGCGCTTCCCGGCAAGCAGCCAACTGCCGCTCAAACGTATTCGCGGACAGATCACCCGCCTGGCACAAACGTCAGAAAGCGCGAGCCTGGCAACTGTGGTCTGCGCCGAAGGTTATGTCGCCCCTGCCCGGCTGGGCGAGCACACCCTGGGCGCCAGCTTCGATTTCAAGAGCGATGACCTGACCCCGACCACAGCCGAGCACGCGGGTAATCTGGAGCTACTCAAAGAGATATCGAGCGATCTGGTTGAGCGCTTGCACGCTGCGCAACTGGACCCCGGGCAGCTTCAGGGCCGCGCGGCCTTTCGCTGCACCAGCCCCGATTATTTACCCATCGTCGGTCCATTGGCCGATCACCAGGCCTTTGCTCAAACCTACGCCGCGTTGAGCAAGGACGCCCGGCAAGTGCCCGACATCCGTTGCCCCTGGCTGGACGGTTTGTACGTTAACAGCGGCCATGGCTCTCGCGGGTTGATCACCGCCCCATTGTCTGGGGAGTTACTGGCGGCGTGGCTGACCAACGAACCGCTGCCGCTGCCCAGAAGCGTGGCCGAGGCCTGTCACCCGAATCGCTTTGCCTTGCGCACACTGATTCGCGGCAAGGCCTGATGCGCGACGGTACGCAATGGAAAGCGCAATGAGCCGATCAACACAGTTGCGCCTACTGGCCGCGCGGCCCCAAGCCCAGTAGCATCTCCAGGATTGTTTACCTGAGGTACCTATGCTGATTCCCTACGACCAACTTGAAGTCGACACCCTGACCCGCCTGATCGAAGACTTCGTCACCCGTGACGGCACCGACAATGGCGATGAAACTCCGCTGGAAACCCGCGTGCTACGGGTTCGCCAGGCGTTGACCAAAGGTCAGGCGCTGATTGTCTTTGATCCGGACAGCCAGCAATGCCAATTGATGCTCAAGCACGATGTACCCAAAGAACTGTTTGATTGAGGCTGTCTGCTGCGATTGATCTGCCTCGTTCGCGGGAAGGTTTCAGACGCTGGAAAAGCGGGGGCCAAACAGAATAATGCTCGCACCGATCACGCAAAGGGCAACGCCCAGCCAGTCTGAACTCAAGGGACGAACCCGCTCGACCACGCCAAGCCAGCCGATGGACGCAATGATGTAAATACCGCCGTAAGCCGCGTAGGCGCGGCCGGCGTAGTTCGCTTCAACCTTGGTCAACAGCACCGCAAAGAGCATCAGGCTGAGTAACGCAGGCACAATCCACCAGGCACTTTTACCCTGGCGTAACCACATCCAGAACGCGAAACAGCCGGCGATTTCAAACAGCGCCGCAAGAAAAAACCACAGGTAATTGAGCATGCAACGGTCTCCTCAAGGCTGCCAGAATCGGCAACCCTAACGAGGCAGCTCCCCGTGAGCAAGTTCAGCCGGCGGTTTGTTTGGCCTTGGCGCGCATTTTGTCCGCCATCACGGTCATTTCGTTGTACAGCAACTGCGGGGTCTTCTGCTTCAGCGCCCAGGCCATGCGCCCCTGTTCATGGGGCAGAATCATGAATTCACCCTCGGCGACATGTTGGTAGATGTAGTCGGCGATATCGCTGGCGCTGATCGGAGAGCTTTCCAGCAGTTTGCCGACCTGGGCTTTCATGGCAGGTGTCGGGCCACGGAAGGAATCCAGCAGGTTGGTCTGGAAGAACGACGGGCAAACCACGTGCACAGCGATTTCCTGGTGCGCCAGTTCAATCAACAGGCTTTCGGACAAGGCCACCACGCCGGCCTTGGCCACGTTGTAGTTGCTCATCGCAGGGCCTTGCATCAAGGCTGCCATGGAGGCGATGTTGATGATTTTGCCTTTGCTTTTTTCCAGCAGCGGCAGGAAGGCCTTGCAGCCTTTGACCACCCCCATCAGGTTGATCGCGATCTGCCAGTCCCAGTCTTCGAGGGACAGCTCACTAAAGAAGCCGCCCGAGGCCACGCCTGCGTTATTGACGATGACATCGATGCCGCCCAGCTTCACTTCGCAGGCTTGAGCAAACGCGGTCAATTGGCTGTAGTCGCGCACATCACAACGCTGGATAAAACCGTCGCCTCCGGCTTCACGAACCAGTTTGAGTGTCTCTTGCAAACCCGCCTCGCTGACATCCGACAAGGCTAACTGCCAGCCTTCACGGGCCCAGCGCAGAGCGATTTCGCGACCAAGGCCGGATCCAGCGCCGGTGATCATCATGCGATTTTGCATAGGAAGTTGCCTTGTTGTTCCGGGGAAGATGAGCCGCAGTGTAGCGAAGGACTTTCCTCCATCCACGCACCATCAGAGTGCTGAATGCCCCAGGCAAACCACGGAGCTGTACGACGACAAATTGCGTTGCAGCCAATCGCGGGCAAGCCTTGCTCCTACAGTTTTAACGCGTACTCGTAGGAGCGAGGCTTGCCCGCGATTGAACGATAACGCGGTCTTGCTGAATGAATGCAGCAAGTAAAACAAAAGAAATAAGCCAGGCACCGGAAAACATGTTCAAAAAAAGAGGCCCACATGGGGCCTCTTCCTTATTGAGCCAAACCCTTAGTCCGGGTTGCCGTCGACAACGCCTGCGGTGTTATCGAGCAGGCTCTTGGTAGCGGTCTGCAGGAACGCGTCCAGTTTCTGCTTGAGGCCGGCTTCATCCGGCGAGTTCGGGATCACCTGACCTCCAGGGTTGGCCCCAAGCTTGTACTGCCAGACCTTGGCCGGCATATCCTTGGGTTGTACCAGAATGTGGTCACCGTTGATGATGGCCACCGTCGGTTCGTTACCCGAAGGTTTGATGACACCGATGCCCTTGTCGCCTTCCGGCAGGTTGAGCAAGTCACGCCCCCAGCATTGCTGGCGGAACTCGCCACCGATACGGCCCATGATGGTCGGCACGATATCAATCTGCGTGCCCACGATGTCACTGCGCTTGCCGAACTTCTCCTGGAGGCCCGGAGCGATCATCAGCATTGGCACGTTGAAACGTCCCAGGTCCATCTCGGTGATCTGCTGATCGTTACCAAACCCGTGGTCACCCACAACGACAAACAAGGTTTCTTTGAAATACGGCTCTTTACGCGCTTTTTCGAAGAACTGGCCCAAAGCCCAGTCGGCGTAGCGCATGGCAGTCAAGTGCTCGTTCAATGTGCCGCTGTCCGTAACCTTGTCGACGGGCAAGGGTGTCGGCAACGCATACGGTGTGTGGTTGGACAGGGTTTGCAGCAGTGCGTAGAACGGTTTTTTGCCATCGCGTTTCTTCAGTTCTTCGAGGCCACGATTGAACATGTCCTGATCGGAAACACCCCACGTCGGATCGGAGAACACCGGGTCGATGAAGTCGTTACGACCAATGAAGTTGGTCATGCCCTGATTGCTGAAGAAGCCTGATTGGTTATCCCAGGCAAAGTCGCCGTTATAGACGTACACATCGTCATACTGACGAGTGCTGAGCAATTGAGGCAGACCGGACAGCTTGTGGCTGCCTTCCGGGGTTTGCATCAGGTACTCGAAGCCCGGCAGGTTGGGGAAGCAAGCCATGGTCGCAAACATACCCTGGTGGGTATGGGTACCGTTTGAGAAGAAACGGTCGAACAAAAGGCCTTCTTTCGACAGATTATCGAAGTACGGCGTGATATTGCCGGGACGACCCAGCGCGCCCACCGAATGACCGGCGAAGCTTTCCATCAGAATGACCACGACGTTTTTGATCGGCAGGGTATTTGCCTGCGGCGGCGTAGTATCGCGACGCATGGCGGCAATATCGGCGTCGACCAGCTTGTCGTTGGCCACCAGCAACATGTCGCGCACGGTCTGCTGAGCCAAAGGCTGATCCAGAGTGGCTCTCCAGATATTGGAGCGATCGTCGGACAAACGGCTCTCCGCCGCGGAGATCAGTGTCAACGTTCCGTTGAGGCCCAACTGGTTGGCAAAGTTGGAGTTGGTGGTGTAGGCATCACCCCAACGCAGTGGCGGGCCTTGACGCAAGGTGCCACGGGCAGCCACGACACAAATCAGCATACACACCACGAATACACCGATGCGCACGTACCACGGGGCGATTTGACGCGTGCCGATGCTGCCACCGCTGAACGGGCCACGAGGCCGGGTCGCACGGTCGGCGCCCTTGAACGCCAGGCTCAACAACCAGGTGCCAACGGCCCAGGCCAGCAGATAGCGAACCACCGGGAAGCCGTACCAGAGCATGCTCATCACGGTTTTCGGGTCTTCCTTCACGTACTGGAAGACCAACCCGTTAAGGCGCTGGTGAAACTCGCGGTAGAAGTCCATCTCCATCAGGCCGAGGAACAGCGCAATGCTGGAGGCAATGGTCAGCCAGAAACGGAAGAAACCACGGGCGGCCATGATCCGGACACTGAACAGTGCCAGCAGCAGCGGGATACTGATGTAGACCACCAGACGCACGTCAAAACGCAGGCCGTTGGCAAAGGCTTCGAGGAAGGTCGAGGCCGGGGTGTCGAGGATCATCTCTCGGTTATAAACCAGCAACGCCACGCGCAGCACAGAGAGCATCACCATCATGACCAGGGCGCAGAGTAGCGTATATGCCAGATGCGATTTGACGGTCGGTTGCAGCAAGCGACTTGAAGCTCGCTGCTGACTCAGGGCGTCCGGGATTGCCATGTCGATTCAGAACTCATTGGAAGTTAAAATTTCATAAATGCAGCTGCGCCCTGCCCTCTCATAGCCATTACTTGTACGTATTGGTCGCGGGGTTTTCGCGGTGCGTAAATGGTGCACGATCACTCGCGGCATTGCCATTTATTACTGGCATGCGCTCCCAGCGTGGTGTTTCAAGGCTCTGGAACAGGAGGCTGATGAAGGCTGAGCGCGGAAAACAGCGGGTGCGGATTGTCTTGGAGCGGTTGTGAAAATTTCGTTCAACGCACATCTTGACACATAAAAAAGGGCCTTGCGGCCCTTTCATCAACACTGTTGCTTAGTCATTGCTCGGTTTATTAATCGCCTGTAATACATATTGCGGCAAGGCGAAAGCGCCGATATGAATCTCAGGGTTGTAATAGCGAGTGATGATGCCGCTGCCAGCAAAACGCTGACTCAGAGTCTCGCGGGACAACTTGCGGTAAGCGGTGTTGGTCGCGCCCCAGGCGAAGGTCATCGCGCCGCCGATGTAGGTCGGCACCGCAGCCTGATAGAAGTGCCAGTCCGGGAACAGGCTACGCATACGACCGGCAGTGGTTTGCACTTCGCTCAGTTGCATGAACGGCGTGCCGTTCTGGGTCACCAGGATGCCGCCCTCGTTCAGGCAACGGTGGCACGCCTGATAGAAGTTTTCCGAGAACAGCACTTCGCCCGGACCGATCGGGTCGGTGGAGTCGGAAATGATCACGTCGAACTTCTCTTCAGTGGTCGCGACGAAACGCATGCCGTCGTCGATCACCAGATTCAGGCGTGGATCATTGAACGCGCCCTTGGAGTGATCCGGTAGAAACTCTTTGCACATGTCGACCACGGTACCGTCGATTTCGACCATGGTGATGTGTTCGATGCTGCGGTGCTTGGCTACTTCACGCAGCATGCCGCCATCACCACCACCGATGATCAGCACCCGCTTGGCAGTGCCATGGGCCAGGATCGGTACATGGGTGAGCATCTCGTGGTAGATGAACTCGTCGGCTTCGGTGGTCTGGATCACGCCGTCCAGGGCCATCACGCGACCCATGCGCGGGTTCTCGAAGATCACCAGATGCTGGTGTTCGGTGCGCACTTCGTGCAGCAGTTTTTCCATGCGGAAACGCTGGCCGTAGCCTTCGTAAAGGGTTTCCAGGTACTCGCTGTTCTGGGTGGTGCTCATGGGTAAGTCCCCCGGTAAATGCTGGTGGCAACGGACGGTCACCCGCCCATGCTGGCCAATCGTCGGCACGGGTGTCGGCAATTGACCAAGGAAAGGCGCGCATTCTACGTCGCAGAACATGACAGGTCGAACCTTCTGGCTCTATCTTTGTGCCTGACCTTTACCAAGAGCCAACAAGATGTTTTACCGCTATCACCCAAGCCCGATCGGGCCGCTGCTGCTGGCCGGGGATGAGCAGGGGCTGCGCCAGCTGTACATGGACAACCACCAGTACTGGACGCCGCCGCAGTACTGGTTCGAAGCCGGTAATGAACTCGATACCGTCTGTCGGCAACTGGATGAATATTTCGAGGGTAAGCGTGAGTGTTTCGATGTGCGCCTGGCACTTCAGGGCACGCCGTTCCAGCAAACGGTGTGGCAGGCCTTGCAGCGAATCCCCTACGGCCATACCTGGAGCTACGCCGAGCTGGCGGTGCAGATCGGCAACCCGAAAGCCGTACGTGCGGTCGGCACCGCCAATGGCGCCAACCCAATATCGATCATCATCCCTTGCCATCGGGTGATCGGCAGCAACGGGACCCTCACCGGCTATGGTGGTGGACTGGAACGCAAACAAATGCTTTTGCAACTCGAGGGTGCGTGGCTGATTTGAACCGAAGCGCAGTCGCCGGGCTGGCAAAAAGATCGCAGCCTGCGCCAGCGCCTACATATTGTTGCCCCGTGGCCCGGCGATGGCCCAGATGATCAGACCCAGTACCGGCAGCAAGAAAATCACCATCACCCAGATGATCTTCATCCCGGTATCGACGCCGCTTTTAAGAATGTTGATGATCGCCCAGATATTCAGGACAAGGACTATCAGGCCGACCAGACCATTGAAAGTGGAACCCACGGTGTCGCTCCTAAGTGATGGCTAGCACACTCAGGATAGCCGGGCTTGATAAGGATTCCGTCTGATTATGGTTAGACGTGAATCGCCACTCGTAGTGCTTCAAGGGACGGCGCAGCGTTGATGCCGACTTCGGCGCACAACTCCAGCACCCGTGGCACGTCATTGCCATACACCAGCACCGCCTGAATTTCGTCATCGAGCAATTGGCTGAAGTTCATCAGCACATAACCACCGTTTTCAGGGTTCATGCTGCTCAGCTGGATCTGGATGCGGTTGAGCGCAGTCAACGCCTCGACTTTGGCAAGCTGTTTGGGTTTGATATTGAACGCCACGCCCGGGCCGAACGAAGCGACTATCCCGGCGAACAGGTCCATGTAGGTGTCCGCCTGAAACAACACGGTTTCCGGCAGGCTGCCCACCACGACCCACTCACCCAGCGGGATCGAAAACGTGTCGTCGTAGTTGATGTCCGGATTGGCCGCCAGGAAAGCGTCCGCATCGGCGTAGGCCTGCGCGGCTTCGTCGGCGATCCGCGCCACTTCATCATCACCCATACACCCGGAGCTGATTTTGCTGATGAGTTCAACGAGGGCGGTTTTCATGGGCGAATCCTGTAACGAAGGAAATTTGAGGGCGCGAAGGATAGCGCATTCGGGGGCAAACCTGTGTAGCAGGCTTTGCCAGCTGCTACAGACAACCTTGAACTCTCAGCCCGGCAACTTTTCCAACTGCGCCGTGGTGTCCGCTGCGCCCATGGTTTTTGCGGCGTCCAGCGCGGACACGCCATTGGCATCCCTGGCCTTTGGATCGGCGCCTTTGCTGATCAGGTAGTCGACGATTTGCGTACGGTTGAACATCGCCGCCATCATCAACGCGGTGCGACCGTCAAAGGACGAACCCTCGACCTCGGCGCCACCTTCGACCAGCACTTTGACCACCGGCAGGTCACCTTTGAACGCTGCGCCGGCAATCGGGCTTTGGCCGTTGTCGTTGCGGATCTCCGGATCAGCCTTGTGCTCGAGCAATACCCGCACCGCATCGACGTGCCCGTGATAGCTGGCGAGCATCAGCAAGGTATCGCCCTTGTGATTGCGCAGATTGACCGGCAGGCCTTTGCTCAGCAGCGCCGCGAGCATGGCCGCGTCGCCTTCACGCGCTTTGTTGAACACCTGCTCGGCAAACTCCGCAGCTTCTTCTTCGGTCATCTGGCGGCTTTTGTCTGACATTCGGGACTCCACATTCTGATCGCAAAGCCGATAGTTTCCCGAGCGGCCTCGCGCCTGTCACCCCTTTTTTCTCAAGGCCTGCCATAGTCAGAATCAATAGCGAAACTTGCCGCCTTGAATATCCGCCAGCACCTGCTCGGTCACTAGCACGTAAGTGTCCGATCCCGGCACGCCCCTGATATTTTTTTGCATGAAGCCGACCTCGTTGCGAATCGGCGCACAGCGGTTCAGCGTGTTGCTGCGATCTGAAAATCCCTGCAAACCACGCAGAATGCACGATGCACGATGGCCACTCATGCAAATTGCACGAGGCCGAAATGCCTGTAAAATTATAATCTACTGATTTATATAGTATTTTTTATAGCGACAATACTGGCACAATCAATGCTCCTATCACTTCACGCTTGCCATTCAAGAGCTAACGGAGCTGATAGACATGAACCTTATCCAGGAAAAGTTCTCTTCTTTGTTCTCCGACTTCAACGTCACCACCCAGGCGCGGCCTGACGGCGGTATTGTGCTCACGTTGTGCGACCGCGAAGGTAAACAGCTCAAACGATCCATTTCTTATGCGCAGTTACATGCCGGTGAGCAACTTTCCTGGGTGATCAGCGCAATTCGCCGCGACCTGGCAGAACAGGCCGGCGAACTGCCAAAGATTTCAATGCTGCAAAGCCAACAACGCTTTGCGCTGCCGACCTATTACTCGGCCTGATTCATCACCCGCTTCAACTGTTCAGGTCGTGAAGCCTTCTGGCTTCACGACCTGATTTCATTTTGGGGTCAGTTCAATCGTGCCCCAACCGCTGCGGCTTAGAACCCTGCCGGATCTATTTGCGCGAAACTGTTCACGTTCAGATGCCCGGCCAGTTCACCGCCATTGCGCACCAGACCACACGTGGCCATGCCCGCTTGCTGCGCCGCATCCAACTCCTGGACGATATCGGACAAGAACAGAACGTGCTCGGGCTCGCAGCCAATCGCCTGGCTGATCCGCTGATAGGACTGCGCTTCGCGCTTGGGGCCCGACGTGGTGTCGAAATAGCCACTGAACAACGGCGACAAATCACCGGCTTCGGAGCAACCGAAAATCAGCCGCTGAGCCTGGATAGACCCGGAGGAGTAAACAAACAGTTGATAGCCGTCCTGATGCCAGCGTCCAAGCGCTTCGACCGCATCCGGGTAAACGTGCCCTTTGAGCAGCCCGGCTTGATACCCCTGCTCCCAGACCATCCCTTGCAAGGCTTTGAGTGGCGTCGCCTTACGGTCTTCGGCAATCCAGTTCAAGAGGATCTCGATGACCCGCTCAACGTCTGCCGTCGGTTCACCGCTGTCCTGACGTACTGCCTGCAGTTGCTCAGCCACGTTCGGTTGTTCGGCGTTCTTGCGGACAAACTCCGGAAGGTGCCGGATGGCAAAAGGAAACAGCACCTCAAACACGAAACTCACGGCGCTGGTGGTGCCTTCAATGTCGGTGAGAATGGCTTTGATCGACATCCGCTCAGTCCTCCAGACGTGGGAAGCGATTGGCGATGTCTTCGCCAGTGAATTTGGCCACCCACCCCTCGGGATTGTTGAACAGGCGGATCGCCACAAAGTGCGGGTTCTCGCCCATGTCGAACCAATGCGGCGTACCCGCGGGTACCGAGATCAGATCATTTTTCTCGCAGAGCACGGCGTACACGTAATCGTCGATGTGCAGGGTGAACAAGCCACGCCCGGCGACAAAAAACCGTACCTCGTCCTCGGCATGCCGGTGCTCATCAAGGAACCTGGCACGCAGCTCGGCTTTTTGCGGGTGATCGCTGTTGAGGCTGATGACGTCGACAGTGATGTAACCGCGCTCGGTCATCAACTGATCGATCTGCACCCGATAAGCGGCGATCACTTCGTCCTGGCTCGCACCCGGCTCGATTCGTGTAGCGGCTTGCCAGCGGTCGAAGCGCACGCCCTTCTCGGCCAGGGTCGAAGAAATATCGTCGAAATGGGTCAGAACCTTGTTTGGCAGTTCCGGGCTGGATACGTGGTAAACGGACAGGCTGCTCATGCTGGCAACTCCTCGGTATCAGCATCGCCTTCCGGTTTTTTACAGACCGGTCAGGTGGTGCGTTTCATCAGGCGGTGAGCTACTTCTGAAGAAGTAAGCGTTAACGGTTAAGCACCGAGCGGGTCTTCAACTCACACTCGAACAAAAATTCAAAGGCTTCGATCTGCCGCAGCGCATCACTCATCCGCGCGCCCCAGGTGTACAGGCCATGGCCGCGGATCAGGTAACCCACGCAATCGGGGTGAGCCTCAAGCCAAGGCTGCACCCTGGCGGCCAGGCGAGCAATATCCTGATCGTTATCAAAGATCGGCACCCGCACTCTGGACTCGTGAGTGGAGATGCCACTGAATGCCTTTTGCAGTTCGTAGTCTTCGAACTCGATAAAGTCTTCGACGGTCAGCCGCGACAGTACGGTGGCGTTCACCGAATGCGTATGCAACACCGCGCCGATCTCCGGGCGCCAGCTGTAGAGCTGGGTGTGCAGCAGGGTTTCGGCCGAGGGTTTCTTGCCCGGTTCCAGGCTGTTGCCGGACAGATCGGTGGCCAATACGTCATCGGGCCCCAACTGACCTTTGTGCTTGCCGGAGACGGTCAGCAAGGCTTCGCCGGGCGACAGCCGGGTCGAGTAATTGCTGCTGGTGGCCGGCGACCAGCCGCGACCATAGAGAAAACGCCCGGCTTCGATGATTTCCAGGGCTAGCTGTTCACGGGTAAGGCTCATGGCCTGTCCTCTTGCATACGAGTGGCAATGATAACGGCTGCAGCCAGCGCTGCGAGGCTGGCAATACTAAAGGTCAACGTCGCCCCCAGGGCATTCCAGCTGTAACCGGAATACAACGCGCCCAGTGCGCCGCCAGTGCCGGCCAGCGCGGCATATAGCGCCTGGCCCTGACCTTGCTGACGAGCACCGAAGCTACGTTGCACGAAATGGATGGCAGCCGCATGAAAGCTGCCGAAGGTGGCCGCGTGCAGCACTTGAGCAAACAGCAGCACCCATAAAAACTCAGCGAAGGAGCCCAGCAACAACCAGCGCAACGCGGCCAGCAGGAAACTCGCCATCAGCACGCGACGCACGGAGAACCGCACCAGAATCTTGCTCATGGCCAAAAACATCAGCACTTCGGCGACAACACCCAACGCCCAAAGCATGCCGATCAAGCCACGGGTGTAACCCAGTCGCTCGAGGTGCAGAGTCAGGAAGGTGTAATAAGGTCCATGACTCATCTGCATCAGCCCCACACAGGCATAAAACGCCAATACGCCGGGGCTGCGCAATTGCTTTACAAAACCCTCGCCCGCCAGACGACTGCCCTGGACTGGCTGGGCATTCGGCACCCAGGCGCTGCTGACGACAATCCCGGCCATGATCACCACTATCGCCACCGGATAAATGTCCAGACTCAGCCATTCGAACAAGCGTCCAAGCGCCACCACCGTGATGATGAAGCCGATGGACCCCCATAAGCGGATCTGGCTGTAACGCGAGGTCTGGTCGTTCAAGTGCGCCAGGGTGATGACTTCGAATTGTGGCAACACCGCGTGCCAGAAGAACGCATGCAGGGCCATGACCATCGCCAGCCAGGCGTAGCTCTTGCTGACGAAGATCAGTGAAAAGCTCAGCAACGTGCAGACCGCGCCAAAACGCACGATCGCCAGTCGGCGCCCGGTGTAATCACCGAGCCAGCCCCAGATATTCGGCGCCACGCAGCGCATCAGCATCGGTATTGCCACCAGCTCGCCAATGCGCGCGCTGGAAAAGCCCAGGTGATCGAAATACAACGCCAGAAACGGCGCCGTCGAACCGAGCAAGGCGAAATAGAACAGATAGAAACTGGATAACCGCCAGTACGGCAGCGCCGCCACGGCCGTCAGACCGTGGCGACTGGCTGGGCGCCGCCGGCCATTACAGCTGGCCCAGCACCGGTGTGCTCACGCGCACGTCCGCGTTCTGCCCACGATTGCGCAGCAAGTGGTCCATCAGCACGATGGCCATCATCGCTTCGGCGATCGGCGTGGCACGGATGCCGACGCACGGGTCGTGACGGCCCTTGGTGATGACATCCACCGGATCGCCGTGCACATCAATGGAACGGCCCGGTGTGGTAATGCTCGAAGTCGGCTTGAGGGCCAGGTGCGCAACGATCGGCTGCCCGGAGGAAATCCCGCCCAGAATGCCGCCGGCGTTATTGCTGAGGAACCCTTGTGGGGTCATTTCGTCACGGTGCTCGGTGCCGCGCTGAGCGACGCTGGCGAAACCGGCACCGATTTCCACGCCCTTGACCGCGTTGATGCTCATCAGCGCATGGGCCAGTTCAGCGTCGAGGCGGTCGAAAATCGGCTCGCCCAGACCCGGCATTACGCCCTCGGCGACCACGGTTATCTTCGCACCGATGGAGTCCTGATCACGGCGCAGCTGGTCCATGTAGGCTTCAAGCTCCGGCACTTTGTCCGGATCAGGGCAGAAGAAGGCGTTCTCTTCCACCGAATCCCAGGTCTTGAACGGGATTTCGATCGGCCCCAGCTGACTCATGTAACCGCGAATTACGATGCCCTGGCCGGCCAGGTATTTTTTCGCAATCGCGCCGGCCGCCACGCGCATGGCGGTTTCCCGCGCCGAACTGCGACCGCCGCCGCGATAATCGCGTTCGCCGTATTTATGGTGATAGGTGTAATCAGCATGGGCTGGACGGAACAGATCCTTGATCGCCGAGTAGTCCTTGGACTTCTGGTCGGTGTTGCGGATCAACAGACCAATCGGGCAACCGGTGGTGCGGCCTTCGAAAACCCCTGAGAGGATTTCGACTTCATCGGCTTCCTGGCGCTGGGTAGTGTGGCGGCTGGTGCCGGGCTTGCGCCGATCCAGATCGCGTTGCAGGTCGTCCAGCGACAGCTCAAGGCCCGGCGGGCAGCCGTCGACAATGGCGACCAACGCCGGACCATGGCTTTCGCCAGCGGTGGTGACAGTGAACAGCTTGCCGTAGGTATTGCCGGACATGCAGGGCGCTCCGCGAAATCAGCTCAAAAAACCAAAGGCGCCAGTATACGCAGGCTGCCTCAGTAGTTCATCCTCGAACCTTATCGGTGCCTGCGAGTCCAACCTGCACCTTGTCCATGATGGCGCGATGATGCTGCGAGTTCTTGTCTTGAGCCTTTCCCTGTTTACCGGCCTGGTCCAGGCCTCCGTCCTGCAACGCCCGCTCAGTCTGGACACCGGCAACGGCGAATTGTATGGCTCGATGTTACTGCCAAAATCCGACGCACCGGTGCCTGTGGTGTTGATCATCTCAGGCTCCGGCCCCACCGATCGCGACGGCAACAACCCCGAAGGCGGGCGCAACGACAGCCTCAAACGCCTGGCCTGGGTGCTTGCCAAACACAACATCGCCAGCGTGCGTTACGACAAACGCGGTGTCGCCGCCAGCCTCGCGGCCACCCCCGACGAACGCAATCTGACCCTCGACGACTATGTGGCCGACGCCGTGGCCTGGGGCAAGAAGCTCAAGGCCGATCCACGCCTGGGTAAATTGATTCTCCTCGGACACAGCGAAGGGGCGCTGATCGCCAGCCTCGCAGCGCCTGAAGTGGATGCCGCGGCGGTGATTTCCGTCTCCGGCAGCGCCCGCCCAATCGACCAGGTATTGCGTCAACAATTGAGCTATCGCCTGCCAGCACCGTTGATGCTGCGCAGCAATCAGCTGCTCGACAGTCTCAAGGCCGGGCACGTCGTCGACGACGTGCCAGCACCACTGCTAGTGATTTTCCGCCCCAGCGTACAGCCATATCTGATCACGCTGTTTCGCCAGGACCCGGCGGCGGCCTTCGCCAAACTGAAGATGCCGGCCTTGATCATCCAGGGCAGTAACGACATTCAGGTCGGCGTCGGCGATGCGCAAATGCTCAAGGCGGCCAAACCGGACGCCGAACTGGCACTGATCAGCGGCATGAACCACGTCATGCGCATCGTGCCCAATGATATCAAGCGCCAAATGGCCTCTTACAAAGACCCGCAACTACCGCTGGCTGCGGAGTTGGGCGCGCATATCTTGAGCTTTATTGAAGGACTTCGCGCCAGTTAAGCGCCTTTGCCCCTCCAGTCCTGAAAAAAACGGCCGATAAACCATTGCCGGCAGTTCACTTGCAATCGGCAAGCAGGACTTGGACAGGATTTCGCCGTTATGACTGATACCCAGAATTCACCCGAAACAGCAGCCGATGAAACCGCCCCGCAAGCGGTCGAACTGCTGTGGGCGGACGTCCAGGTCGAGCATCACAAGATGCTCCGCCTGGCGCCGCTGCAAACCGATCGCGCCACCGGCGGACGGCCTTTACGTTTTGTCGAATTCGGCTACGCCGAGCGCAACGGCAAGGACCACAGCCTGCTGCGGATGAATATCCAGTTACCGGGCCAGCGGGTTCGCAAAGAGCAGAACTATCTGGACGTGTGGGTCGATCACGCTACCCGCCGGGTGCGTTTCAGCCCTGAAATCGGCTTGCAGATCGAACCCTGGAACCGTGGGATCGGCCGTTTCCTGATGGCTCAGGGGGTCACTTGGGCGCAGAAAAAATGGTCGAACTACCGCGTCGATGGCATGGATCTGTCGAACAAGGATGCCCTCAACGAGGACACGCGTCTGCGCCGTGATCACTTTTTGCGCATCCATGGTTTCGATGTGGTTTACGCCGATGTCCAGCACCTGAAGGGCAGTGTGAAAGACGTGCTGGTCAGTGAGCTGCGGGGAAACTGGAACACTGAAAAGCTGCAGTTCGTAGAAATCCTCGAAGCCGCGCAGATGCTCCAGCAAGCCGAGCAAAACCTGGCGGAACAAGAAGTCAAACTGCGCCAGCAGGAAGAAAAGGTCAGCAAGTTCAAACGCGAAGATATCGGGTTGCGCTTCACCATTACTTGCCTGGTGGCGTTCTCGGTGTTCCAGGCCGGGTTGTTGATCTGGATTGCTACCCATCGTTAATCCAATTGGTCGGCAGGAGCCTTCGATAACGCCGAAGACTCCCAAGCCGCCTCGAATCAGCTCGTTTTACGGAACACAAACACCAGACCGACGATGATCAGCAACATGCCGAGCATGCTCAGCGCCGCCAGTTTGTTGCCGAAGAACAGATAGTCCATCACCGCTGTTACCGCCGGCACCAGATAGAACAGACTGGTGACATTCACCAGATTGCCCCGGGCGATCAAGCGATACAGCAACAGGGTCGCCAGCACCGAGACTACCAGCCCCATCCACAACACCGGCACGATAAAACCCGTGCTGTGTTCAATGTGAAACGGCTGGAACGGCACAAACACCCCGCACAACAACAGGCCGGCCAGGTATTGGACTGGCAGCGTGCCCAACGGGTTATCGGTAATGCGCTTCTGCATGATCGCGCCGAACGTCATGCTCGCCAGCGCCAGCAAACCGAAGAGCATCCCGGCCAAGGACATACCGGCCAGGCCAATGCCCTGATAAACCACCATGACCAGACCTGCCAGCCCAAGCCCCAGACCGAAGAGCCGGCGCCACGAACGCTGACGCTCCATCAGCACCACGGTGAGGATCGGTTGAACGCCCATGATGGTGGCCATTACCCCGGGGGTGACCTTCAAGTCGAGGGCCAGCAGATAGAAAATCTGATAAGCCCCCAGCAACACCACGCCGGTAGCCGCCGCATAAAGCATCGGTTTGCCGCCACGGGGCAGTCTCAATTTGAGCAACGGCATTAACAGCACCAGCCCGAACAGCGCAATGGCGAAGCGGATCAGCAGGAAGGCAAACGGTGAAGCGTGGGCCAGGCCCCATTTAGAGAAGATCGCCCCGCTGCTCCAGAGCAGGACGAACAGGCTCGTCGAGGCCGCCGCGGCCGCGGATTTTTTCGAAATGACAAACATGGATACCACCTGTAGTCAGGCAAAAACGCCAACTCAGCAAACGCTGAAATTCAGTAGTTTTTTTCAGACGGGCACAGGGAACAGCAAACGAAGCTGATCAGCCCGAAATGCCAACGCCTGGCGGTGATACGACTGCGCACACCGGCGTGCTACTGACAGGTGGGGGGTAATGACTGATCTGCGCAGGCTGTTGATCCCCGCACGGCACGACGCCAGCGTTGACCGCTGAATCGACTACCGCATTGATGAGGGAAACCGGCATGTGCTGATCTTTTTGAGGGAAATCAAGGTGGATGTTGAAATGCACCGAGCGCCGACTATAACCAGCGCTCGATGCCTATTGCAACGACTTGCAACGACTTAGCCAAACAACCAGTAACCCAGCAACGTCAGCGCCACCACCGCCAGCACAGGTCGCAGGACGCGATACAGTTTGGGATTGCGGCGTTTCCATTGTTTGACCACGCCACTGAAGCGGTCGCTGGAGTTCTTGGTCCAGGCGTAGGCCTGGTTGATCCCGCCGACGCGTTCGTCGTCGAGGTTCTGTGGTGCCGTGGCGCGGCCCAGCACGCCACTGACCCAGCGATTGATGCGGGTCATGAGGCGGCTGCTCAGGGGACGCTCGATGTCACAGAACAGGATCACGCGGGTCTTCTCGGTTTCGTTCTTGACCCAATGCACGTAGGTTTCGTCGAACATCACGTCTTCGCCATCGCGCCAGGCGTAGACCTGACCGTCAACGAAAATCCGGCAATCGTCGGAGTTCGGTGTCGACAGCCCCAAGTGATAACGCAACGAACCGGCAAACGGATCGCGGTGCGGGTTGAGGTGGCTACCGCCCGGCAGCAAGGCAAACATCGCGCCTTTTACATTGGGAATACTGCTCAACAATGCCACGGTTTTCGGGCAGAGCACATTGGCCGACGGCAGCGGCTTGTCGTACCACTTGAGGTAAAAACGCTTCCAGCCCTTCTTGAAGAACGACCCAAAACCGGCGTCGTTGTTCTTCTCGGCAGCGCGGATGTAGCCCTCGTCGAACAAGTGCATGGCTTCGTCGCGGATGACTTCCCAGTTGTCCTTGAGTACATCCAGTTCCGGGAACTTGCTGCGATCCAGGTACGGTTTGGATGGCACGCCGGAGAACAGGTACATCAAGGCGTTATAGGGCGCGAACAATGCCGAATGGTTGACGAATTGACGCAATACCGGCAAACGCGCCTTGCCGCGCAAATGCACATAAAGCGTGCTGCCCAGGAACAGCAGCAACACCGACGCCTTGGCGGCAAAGGAAAAGGTCATGCAACAACTCCTTGAAAATAGGCAACTCTGTGCTGCGTCATTTACCCGACATGGCAGCCGGGCATGATAAACACTACCGGCCTCGGGAAAAACCCGCATAACTCAACATTCAGTGTTAAGGGATACGCAATAAAGCACTTATTAACATAAGGCGGTTGAATGGGAGCTGATGTGGGTCAGCACAATTGTGCCCAGACTATTTGCGACCGCTTCGCGATCGATCGCGGGCAAGCCTCGCTCCTACAGGGATCCGCCGCACCATAGGAGCACTCCTTGCCCGCGAAGGCGTCCTCACAGACGCTAAAAAACTATCGACACAAGATCGTTACTGCTGATTTTCCTGTTCAGTAAACAAATCGCTGAACAACATGCTCGACAGGTAACGCTCACCCGAGTCCGGCAGGATCACCACAATAGTCTTGCCCTGCATTTCCGGGGTTTCGGCCAGCCGCGCGGCGACGGCCATGGCCGCACCACTGGAAATGCCGCACAAAATCCCCTCTTCCTGCATCAACCGTAGCGCCATGGTCTTGGATTCTTCATCGCTGACCAATTCGACCCGGTCGACCATCGACAGATCAAGGTTATTCGGCACAAATCCGGCGCCGATGCCCTGGATCTTGTGCGGACTCGGTTTTATTTCTTCCCCTGCGAGCTTCTGAGTGATGACCGGTGAGCTAATCGGCTCCACCGCCACCGACAGAATCGGCTTGCCCTGGGTGTTCTTGATGTAGCGCGACACCCCGGTAATAGTCCCGCCGGTGCCCACACCCGCCACCAGCACGTCTACCGCACCGTCGGTGTCATTCCAGATTTCCGGGCCGGTGGTTTTTTCATGAATAGCCGGGTTGGCCGGGTTATCGAATTGTTGTGGCATGAAGTACATCGCCGGATCGCTGGCGGAAATCTCGGTAGCCTTTTCGATGGCGCCTTTCATGCCTTTGGCAGGGTCAGTCAGCACCAACTCGGCACCCAGCGCCTTGAGAACCTTGCGTCGTTCGATACTCATGGACGACGGCATGGTCAGCACCAATTTGTAACCGCGAGCTGCCGCGACGAACGCCAGGCCGATACCGGTATTGCCCGAGGTCGGCTCGATAATGGTCATACCAGGCTTGAGCTTGCCGGTGCTTTCGGCGTCCCAGATCATGCTTGCGCCAATCCGGCACTTGACTGAATACCCTGGATTACGCCCTTCGATCTTGGCCAGAATCGTCACGCCACGGGGGGCGATGCGGTTGATCTGTACCAGGGGCGTATTGCCGATGGAGTGGGCGTTATCAGCAAAAATACGGCTCATGACTGGGTCCTTATGCAGCATCGAAGAAGCCTTCAAGGGTATGCCTCGTGCTCATGGGCGTCCAGTCAGCCGAGCGACTGTCGTGTAGAACAATCAATGGCTTAATGCGACTTGGGACTAACCAGCACAACGCATCGGTTGACTAATTCTTGCGGGTCACTTGATAACGGCCGGTTTCTTCGGCTGCTTGCAGAGCGGGCGATGCCAGCTCCTGCAACGAGTCCCAGCCCAGACAGGCCAGCGCCAGAGACCGAGGCACCGGCTCGCGGCCGTTACTGTAGCGGGAGATGCTACGCGTACTGACCCCCAGCGCTTCGGCGGCCTGGCTAAGTGGCAACCCGGTACGGGCTCGCCAGCCGATGAAGATCCGGGTGTTTTCGTCTGCAGCATTCTGCGCCAGAGCATCCAGGTACAAGGTGTCGGCGCCGATCTGAATGTCCAGCTCCGGCCATTCCACGGTCCAGCCGTCATCACCCAACTCTGCGCCAGCAAACGCTTGCCCATCCTGCAGTGGCAACAGCCCCGGGAATTTACTCGGATCGCTGCTTAAATCCAGGGTCAATTGCTGACCATCGATAAAGGTCAATGCCAGTCTGCTATCAGGCAATGCCTGCACGGCTGCCAAGCGTGGCCGTTTCATCGATGCCATAGTTTCCACTCCTCCAAAAGTTGCTCGCGATGCGCCCTTACCCATTCCAGCGCTTCCTTCAGGATCAGCGCGGGAGCATGGCCCGCCATCACTTCCACGGTTTCCAGGCTAATCATTACATCCACCCCGCCACCGGTCAGATGAACGTGTGGCGGTAAATGGTCCCGTTCCCGCAACTGAATACGGTATTTGTCGCGAAATCGATATTTTGTAGACATGCCGAGCAGGCTATAGCCAAAATGGCGATATATCGATACTGGCTCCCCGCCCTGACTGAGTCAAGATGTGACGCCCCATTCAGAGACTGAATGGGGCGTCTGCGTTCACAGTCGACCGGGCACCGCGTTATAGTCGGACATGACTTTTACTTCGCCCGCCCTGCTTTGCTCAGGTCGGCGTTACCGTTCGAGGATTTGCAGATGAAGTTCGAAGGCACCAGCGCATACGTCGCCACCGATGACCTGAAGCTTGCGGTCAACGCCGCCATCACGCTGGAGCGACCATTGCTGGTCAAGGGCGAACCCGGCACCGGTAAAACCATGCTCGCCGAGCAAATGGCCGAGTCCTTCGGCGCGCGGTTGATCACCTGGCACATCAAGTCCACCACCAAGGCCCATCAGGGCCTTTACGAGTACGACGCGGTCAGCCGCCTGCGTGACTCGCAGCTGGGCGTGGACAAGGTCCATGACGTTCGCAACTACCTGAAAAAGGGCAAGCTGTGGGAAGCCTTCGAGTCCGAGGAGCGGGTGGTTCTGCTGATCGACGAAATCGACAAAGCCGACATCGAATTCCCTAACGACCTGCTGCAAGAACTCGACAAGATGGAGTTCTACGTTTACGAGATCGACGAGACGATCAAAGCCAAAAAGCGGCCGATTATCATCATTACCTCCAATAACGAGAAAGAACTGCCGGACGCCTTCCTGCGCCGCTGCTTCTTCCACTACATCGCCTTCCCGGACCGCATCACCCTGCAAAAAATCGTCGACGTGCACTACCCGGATATAAAGAAAGATCTGGTCAGCGAAGCGCTGGACGTGTTCTTCGACGTACGCAAGGTGCCGGGGCTGAAGAAGAAGCCGTCGACCTCCGAACTGGTGGACTGGCTGAAACTGCTGATGGCCGACAACATTGGCGAAGCGGTGCTGCGTGAGCGCGATCCGACCAAAGCCATCCCGCCGCTGGCAGGCGCCTTGGTGAAGAACGAGCAGGACGTGCAATTGCTTGAGCGTCTGGCGTTCATGAGCCGTCGCGGCACTCGCTGATACTTCTTTTTTACGATCTCAAGGGCGACAGCCATGCTGCTCAACCTGTTCAATGAAATGCGCGCAGCCAAGGTGCCGGTTTCGGTACGCGAACTGCTGGACCTGATCAACGCGCTGAAACAGCGGGTGATCTTCGCCGACATGGACGAGTTCTATTACCTCTCCCGGGCGATTCTGGTGAAGGACGAACGACATTTCGACAAGTTCGACCGGGCGTTCGGCGCCTACTTCAATGGCCTGGAAAAGCTCGACGATCATCTTCAGGCGTTGATCCCCGAAGACTGGCTGCGCAAGGAGTTCGAGCGCTCCCTGAGCGATGAAGAACGTGCGCAGATCCAGTCCCTTGGTGGCCTGGACAAGCTGATCGAAGAATTCAAGAAGCGCCTCGAAGAGCAAAAGGAACGTCACGCCGGCGGCAACAAATGGATCGGCACTGGCGGCACCAGCCCGTTCGGCTCCGGTGGTTTCAATCCGGAAGGCATTCGGGTTGGCGATGCCGGAAAACGTCAGGGCAAAGCGGTCAAGGTCTGGGATCAGCGCGAATACAAGAACCTCGACGATTCGGTCGAACTGGGCACCCGTAACATCAAGGTCGCCCTGCGTCGTCTGCGCAAATTCGCTCGCCAGGGCGCGGCGGAAGAGCTGGATATCGACGGCACCATCGACCACACCGCTCGCGATGCTGGCCTGCTGAACATTCAGATGCGTCCGGAGCGTCGCAACACCATCAAGCTGCTACTGCTGTTCGACATCGGCGGCTCGATGGACGCCCACGTGAAGATTTGCGAGGAGCTGTTTTCGGCCTGCAAGACCGAGTTCAAACACCTGGAGTATTTCTACTTCCACAACTTCATTTATGAATCAGTGTGGAAGAACAATATGCGTCGCGGCTCCGAACGGACTTCGACCCAGGATCTGCTGCACAAGTACGGCGCCGACTACAAAGTGATCTTCATCGGCGACGCCGCCATGGCGCCCTACGAAATCACCCAGGCCGGCGGCAGCGTCGAGCACTGGAACGAAGAAGCCGGTTACGTGTGGATGCAGCGTTTCAAGGAGAAGTACAAGAAGCTCATCTGGATCAACCCCTACCCGAAAGACACCTGGGGCTACACCGCCTCGACCAACATCGTGCGCGACCTGGTCGAAGATCAGATGTTTCCGCTGACGTTGCGTGGGCTGGAAGAAGGGATGCGGTTTTTGTCGAAATAGTTTCTCGGTGTCTATGACACCGTCATCGCGAGCAAGCCCGCTCCCACATTTGATCTTCGGTGTGTTGTAGATAGTGTGCACACCGATGAACTAATGTGGGAGCGGGCTTGCTCGCGATGCTCTTAGCGGATAATGAACCGCTGCAAATATTCAATCTGCTGCTGATGGGCTGTTTCCTGCACCACCGGTGTGAGCCGCACTTGCATGCCCGGCAAACACTGCGCCAACCGCGCCAACGCCAATGGCGTCAACGCCCCCAAGCGTGGATACCCACCAATGGTCTGTCGGTCGTTAAGCAGCACAATCGGCTGCCCATCCGGCGGCACCTGAATGGCGCCCAGCGGGATGCCTTCGGAGATCATTGGCTGGCCCTGATACTGCAACGCGGGCCCAAGCAGACGAATGCCCATGCGGTCAGCACGGCTGTCGACAGTCCAGGTGTTGTTGAAGGCATCAAACAGACTTTGTCCACTGAACTCGCCAATCTGCGCACCGAGCACCACGTCCAGTGGTCGGTTCGATTTGAAATCCGGAATGAGTTCGCGAGGCAGTTCGCGCACAGTCGCTGCTGACGGTACATAACTCAGCTGCGCACCTTTTGCCAACGCCTGCCCAAAACCATCAAGCCCACCCAGCTCTTCACGCACCACCGTGGCACAGCTGCCCAACACCCTGGACGCGCTGAAACCACCTGGTGCCGCGAGGTAGGCTCGTGCTCCGAGCAACGGTTGAGTGAACTGCAGGCGCTGGCCCTTCTTCAAGCTGAAACTGCGCCACGGTGAAAGAGGCTGGCCGTCGAGTTGAGCCCCAAGGTCTGCTCCCGCCAACGCCAGGCAACAATCGTCCTGCGCCAATAACGTGAAGCCACCGAGAGTCACTTCAATCACCGCCGCATCCAGCGCATTGCTTAGCAACCAATTAGCCCAGGACATCGACACCCAGTCCAGCGCGCCACCCTGAGTCACGCCCAGATGCCGCACACCGAAACGCCCTGCGTCCTGCAGCAGGCACAACGGCGTGCTGGCTTCAATCAATAGACGGCTCATGCCACGCTCTCCAACGGCGAGTCATCACCGCCCAGATTAATGAACTCTGCATGGCTGACGGCCTCGAAGCGCACGGTGTCACCCGGCTGCATCAGGCTGTAGCCGTCGCGTTCCCGGTCGAACAATTTGCTCGGTGTGCGACCGATCAGGTTCCAACCGCCGGGAGAGACCACCGGATAAGCGGCGGTCTGCCGCTCGGCGATCCCCACACTGCCGGCCGCCACGCGCTTGCGCGGCGTACTCAGACGTGGCGCAGCCAGCACCTCCTCCACCAGGCCCATAAAGGCAAAACCCGGTGCAAAGCCCAGAGCGAACACCTGATATTCGCGCTCGCTGTGGCAACGAATCACTTCGTCGACCGTCAAGCCGCTGCGCCGGGACAACAAACCCAGCTCAGGCCCGACGCTTGGGTCATACCAGACCGGCAGCACATGGCTCCGGCCTCTGGCCTGCGGGTTCGGCGTCAGATCGGTCAAGGCCTCGGCAATCAGTTCTCGGGCCCGGGAGGGGGTCAGCGCGGTCAGATCGTAATGCACCATCAAGGTCGTATAGGACGGCACCAGATCGATCAGATGCCCGGCGAAACCGCTGCGCAGTCGTTCGCTGGCAGCGAGCATCCACGGCATGTTGTCCTCGGCGATGACGTCGAACAGCCGCACCATCAGACAGTCAATGGCCACCACTTCAACCCGTGGTCTCATGGTTGAGTCTGCTGGTTCAAGGCCTCGCGGATACGCCGCACGGCGGCGACCGAACTGGCATTGTCGCCATGCACGCACAGCGTGTTGGCCTGCAACTGCAAGGCGCTTCCATCACTGGCGATCAGGTTCTCACCACGGGCAATGATCAACGCTTGCTCGATGATTTTCTCGGGATCGTGATGCACCGCACCCGGTAACTGCCGTGACACCAGGCGCCCGGCACTGTCGTAGGCCCGATCGGCGAACGCCTCGAACCACAGCGACACGCCGTATTCATCGCCCAGGGCCTGAGCCGCACTGTTGTCGCGGGTCGCCATCAGCATCAACGGTAATTGCCGGTCATAGGCGGCCACGGCCTGGATCACCGCACGCAGTTGCTCAGGATTGGCCATCATGTCGTTGTACATCGCACCGTGGGGTTTGACGTAACTCACGCGACTGCCCTGGGCCCGGCAAATGCCATCCAGGGCGCCAATCTGATAGTGCAGCAGATCCTGAATTTCCTGCGGGGTGCAGGCCATGGAGCGGCGACCGAAACCCACCAGGTCCGGATAGGCCGGATGCGCTCCGACCTGTACGCCATGGGCCAGCGCGAGGCTGACCGTCTTGCGCATGATGCTCGGGTCGCCGGCATGGAAACCGCAGGCAACGTTGGCGCAATCAATGAACGGCATGACCTCGGCGTCCAGACCCATGGTCCAGTTGCCAAAGCTTTCGCCGATGTCGCAGTTCAATAGCAGGCGGCTCACGATGAACGCTCCTGTAGGCTTTTGAATGTTCTTGTGCGGGATCTTTCGTCAGCATCCTGCAGGTTATCAGTTACTGCACCTCCAGTTGCTTGCCACGGGCTTGCGGCAGGCTCAGGGCCGCCAGAATCGCCACGCCGTAAGAGACCGCTGCAAAAACCCCGATCCCCATGCCCAACGGCACGTTCTGGCTAAGCAGACCCATCAGCAGCAGGAAAAATGCCGTCAACGCCCGGCCAATCATGGCGAGTATCCACGTTAAATTCATGGGTATCGTTCTGAACCACGACGACGCATATCGTGGATTGGGCGCATTCTTTGGCGCAGGCGCCCTGCCCGTCCAATTAATAAAAACCACCCGCCGAGCAGATGATGGACACCTATCCCTTCAATCGTTCCCACGCGGGAGCGTGTGAACGATCAGCATCACGCCAAACTTACAATCCCCGCAAATCGCGCTCTTCAATCGGCCGGCTCTGGCGCAGGCGTTTGCCGCCCAGTACCACCCAGTCGATCAAGCGATACAGGCATTCCAGACCAAACGAGAGCAGCAACGCACCGCCCATGCCCCAACCCATTGCTTCAGGGTTCAGCAGGATCTGATAGCTGTAGCCGTTCCAGGTTTCCTTGCGAATGTCCGGGTCGGCGGCCAATGCCACCTGCAACGCACGGATGTACCACGGGCCTTGCATGGCCTGGAACTGTTTATCCAGGGCCAACTGGCGCGTGAGCAAAGTACTCAGGCTCTCGGCATCGCTGCGAAACACCGGGTCTTCACTGGCGCGGTAATGAGCCACCAACGCTTGCAGGTCGCCCTTGAAGAATTGCCGGGCGGTACCCTGAAAACCTTGAAGCCCGGTCTGCGCCTCGATCAAGTGGGCTTCAACCCGCTTGGCGTAATCGCTGATGAAACCCGGCACTTGCACACCAACCAACAAGCCAATGGCAAACAACACCAGTCGCAAATAACTGAGCAACATAGGGGGTCCTTATTCGGTCTGGCCCTGACTGACGCATTCGCCGCGTCGCCACAGGCTCCATTGGCCCGGTTCGTAGCGGGTCCAGGTTTCGTTTTCGGTCAAGGGCTCGGTAGCAATCACAGTCACCACGTCATTGGGCGTGGTTTCTGCCTGGAAATCGACGATCACATCGACATCCTTCAAGCGCGCCGGGCCGAACGGCGCTCGGCGAGTGATATGCGCAAGCTTGGTCGAGCAATAGCAGAACAGCCAGTCGCCATCGCTGAGCAGGCAGTTGAACACACCTTTGCCGCGGTATTCGGCGCAAGCGGCCACCAGGTCCGGCAACAGCTGCTCGACGTCCACCGGTTCGGGAAACGCCTGGCGCACACGATTGAGTAAATCGCAGAACGCCGCTTCGCTGTCGGTATCGCCGATCGGCCGATAGAAACTGGCGGTGGGCTGCAAATCGGCCAATTGGCCGTTATGGGCGAAACACCAGTTACGCCCCCACAGCTCACGAACAAACGGATGGGTATTGGACAGGCAGACCTTGCCGACATTGGCCTGACGGATATGGCCAATCACTACTTCGCTTTTGATCGGATAACGCTGCACCAGTTGCGCGACTTGCGAATCGCAACTGGCCGCCGGGTCCTGAAACAACCGCAAGCCCCGGCCTTCGTAGAACGCAATGCCCCAGCCGTCACGGTGCGGACCGGTGCGGCCACCGCGCTCCATCAGCCCGGTAAAGCTGAACACGATATCGGTCGGGACATTGGCGCTCATGCCCAATAACTCACACATGCTCGGACTCTCGCTTCAATGCCGGGGCAGAGTTACAAACGCGGTTCGACTCGCAAACGCTGGGGGCTGCCAGGAACGGGTGGGCGGCCATAGCGGTCATCACCGGCGCCACCAAAGGGCTGTTCATCCTCAAGTTCCGGCACCGTAGCCGCAGCCTTCGCAGCCTTCGCGGCCGCGGCCTGCTCGCGGCGGGCTTTGGAAGCGCGCTCGATCGGCCAGCGGATCAACACGAAAACGAGGTAAATGCCAAAGGCAATCATGCTGTACATGAGTAGGTCAGAGATCGCACGCCAGACGTTGTTACCGACCTTGAACAGCAGGTCCAGAGCGGTAATGGCCACGGCCGGGGCGAACTTTTCCTTCACCGGGTCGATAATGGTCGGACTGAACAGCAGCACGGCCATCAGCAGGCGCAATGGCTCGCGCAACCAGCGCCACATCCAGCGGGTCATGCGCATCCATACCAACAGGCAGCCTAAAGCGGCGAAGGCGTAGAGGCCCCAAGCGATCAGATAGTCGTTCTCGGTCATGGTGTCCATGGCAAGGCAGGCAAAGAGACGCTTATGATAACGGCTTTTCGCATGTCAGGCTGCACCGCCGTCGGCGAACCCTTCTTTTGTACAACGTCCGAGAGCCATTCATGCCCCTATCCGCCAACGTTCTCGCTGCCCCGATCGCCCACAAGGCCGATGGTGCTGACCCTTATGCCTGGCTACAGGACCGCGACAGCGCGCCGGTGCTCGACTACCTCAAGGCTGAAAATCGCTACCAAGAAGCGCAACTGGCCGATCAGGCCCAACTGCGCGAAACCCTGTACCAGGAAATCAAAGCAAGAATTCGCGAAACCGACCTTTCGCTGCCCTCGCCCTGGGGCCCGTATCTGTATTACACGCGCACCACAGCAGGTGATGAGTACGCCCGGCATTACCGCTGCCCGCGCCCGGCCGATGACAGCCTGCAGGTCGATGAAAGCCAGGAAGAGCTGCTGCTCGACCCGAACATATTGGCCAATGGCGGATATTTCTCCCTCGGTGCGTTCAGCATCAGCCCGGACCACCAGCGCCTGGCCTACAGCCTGGACACCAGCGGCGAGGAAACCTACACCTTGTTCGTCAAGGAACTGGCCAGCGGTACAGTCAGCGAACTGTCGTTCGAAAATTGCGACGGCAGCATGACCTGGGCCAACGACAGCCTGACGCTGTTCTTCGGCGAGCTGGACGACACCCATCGCCCGCACAAGCTGTTTCGCTACCGCCTGGATGGCACCGCGGCCGAGGAGGTGTTCAATGAGCCGGACGGACGTTTCTTCCTGCATTGCTACCGCTCCAGCTCCGAACGCCAACTGATTTTGTCTCTGGGCAGCAAGACCACCAGCGAAGTCTGGGTGCTCGACGCCACACAGCCACAGCAACCCTTTACCTGCCTGGCGCCACGGGTCGAAGGCCATGAATATGACGTCGACCACGGCAAGCTCGACGACCAGTGGGCCTGGCTGATTCGCAGCAACCGTGACGGAATCAACTTCGCCTTGTATCAGGCCGCCGACAACGGCGTCGTACCGTCCCAGGATGACTGGCAGAATCTGGTCCCCCACAGCGACAGCGTGATGCTCGACAGCATGAGCCTGAACGCTTCGGCCCTGACCCTGAGCCTGCGCGAAGGTGGCTTGCCAATCGTAGAGGTCCGCCCCCAAGGCCTGCCCGCCTACCGCGTGCAACTGCCCGACGCGGCCTACAGCCTGCATGTGCAAAACAGCCTGGAGTTCGCCAGCGACAAGATCCGTCTGCGCTACGAAGCGCTGAATCGTCCGGCTCAAATCCGTCAGCTTGAGCTTGCAACCGGCGAACAGAAAGTCCTCAAGGAAACCCCGGTGCTCGGCCCGTTCGATCCGGACGCTTATGTGAGTCAACGTCTCTGGGCCACCGCCCCTGACGGTACTCTGGTGCCCATCAGCCTGGTGGTCAAACGCGAAGCCTTGCTCGAAAACCAGGAGCGTAAACCAACACCCCTCTACCTCTACGGTTACGGCGCCTACGGTGAAAGCCTCGATCCGTGGTTTTCCCATGCGCGCCTGAGCTTGCTCGATCGCGGCGTTGCCTTCGCCATCGCCCATGTGCGGGGAGGCGGTGAACTGGGCGAAGCCTGGTATCGTGCCGGCAAACAGGAACACAAACACAACACCTTCAGCGACTTCATCGCCTGCGCCGAACACCTGATCGCCAAGGGTTTTACCACCTCATCGCAACTGGCGATCAGCGGCGGCAGCGCTGGCGGCCTGTTGATTGGCGCGGTGCTCAATCAGCGTCCGGAGCTGTTCCAGGCAGCGATTGCCGAAGTACCGTTTGTCGACGTGCTGAACACCATGCTCGATCCCGACCTGCCGCTGACCGTCACCGAATACGACGAATGGGGCAATCCTGAAGAGCCTGAAGTCTATGACCGGATCAAGGCTTATGCGCCCTACGAAAACGTCAGTGCCCAGACCTATCCGGCAACGCTGGTGATTGCTGGCTACAACGACAGCCGCGTGCAGTACTGGGAAGCTGCAAAATGGGTGGCCAAACTGCGGGCGACCAAGAGCGACGACCATCTGCTGCTGCTCAAGACCGAACTCGGCGCTGGCCACGGTGGCATGAGCGGTCGTTATCAGGGACTGCGTGACGTGGCGCTCGAATACGCATTTGTTTTTAAGGTATTGGGCATTGCCTGAGGAACTCCACCCGGCGTCCCGGTCTTAACACTGGGCCGCCGGGGTTTGGCGTTTCATCCAACGCCCGGAACAGTAACAGACACAAAAAAAGACTGTGATGACATGTCAGAACCCACTTTACTGAACAACGAAATCCGCGACTGGCTGATGGACTGCGGCATGTTCGATCAGCTGTTGCCGGTCGACTTCAGCACCGCTGCCGGCTACTTCAGCATCAGCACCATCGCCCAGGGCAAAGAGATTTTTCATGAGGGTGATGCCGGCAGCTTCATGTGCATCATCCACACAGGCCAGGTCGCGGTGCAAAAGACCAACGGCGAAGGCCAGCAGGTGACCATCGCGACCCTGCGCAGTGGCCGGGCCTTCGGTGAGATGGCGGTGCTCGACGGCGAACGGCGCTCGGCCAGTTGTGTCGCCGCCAGCGATTGCCAATTGCTCAATCTGGGCAAGGACTCGCTGGAAAAGATGCTCAATGACGCCCCGAAAATCGCCGCCAAGATCATCCGTGCCATCGCTATTGCGCTGTCCAAACGCTTGCGCATGGCTGATGGGCAACTGCTTTCGCAGCAGGTCTAACCGCCGGGCGTCTTGGCTTTCTGCTGATTCTGCTCCAACCCCGGCAAGGTCTGATCCTTGGGCGGATTGGGCATTTCGATCGGTGGCAGCAAAGGCGAACCGGCACTCCCGCCACCCGCCCTGGGCACACTCCTTGGTGTAACCTGCGGATACGGCGTAGGTGTCGCGGTGCCCGGCGAACCTGACGCCGGCTCGGGTGTAATGGGGACAGGTTGCAGCTCTTGCGCCCGCGCTGCACTTATCGAGAGCGCGGCCAACACAATGGCCGTTAGAATAGTGCGCTTCATCAATGGCTCCGTTGCCCTTGTTGGGGTCTTCAGGCTACTCCCAACCGCGCAGTTTTGCCCTTCTCAATGCCAGTTTTCCCTCCCTAATGAGAGTCCCATGAAACGTTTCGTTCTGCTCGACACCACCCCGATTCCCGAAAACGGCGGTGCCTTGTGCCTGTTCGAGTATGGCGAGGATTTCGTCATCAAGATCCAGGGCGGTGACGGCGGACAGCTGATGAACACTCGCATGCACGGCTCCGAAGACGCCCTGGCGGAAATTCCCTGCCGTAAGGTTGCCGGCCGTCCGGGCTCTCGTGTGTTGATCGGTGGTCTGGGCATGGGCTTCACGCTGGCCGCGGCCCTCAAACACCTGGGCAAGACCGCCGAAGTGGTGGTCGCGGAGCTGGTACCTGGCGTGGTTGAGTGGAATCGTGGGCCGCTGGGGGAAAAATCCGGTCGACCGCTGCTCGATCCGCGCACAGTGATCCGCATGGAAGACGTGGCCAAAGTGCTACAAGCCGAGCCGCAGGGCTTCGATGCAATCATGCTCGACGTCGACAACGGCCCCGAAGGCCTGACCCAGAAGGCCAATAGCTGGCTGTACTCCTCAGGCGGCCTCAGCGCCTGCGCCAAAGCCTTGCGCCCCAAAGGCGTGTTGGCGGTATGGTCGGCCAGCGCTGACCGGCAGTTCTCCGACAAATTGCGCAAGGCCGGTTTCAAGGCCGAGGAAGTGCAAGTCTTCGCCCATGGCAATAAAGGCACCCGGCACACCATCTGGATTGCCGAGAAGCTCAAGGGCTGAGCTAAACTTGTCTCATAACCGTCATTAGTCTTTTTACAAAGGTGAACCCATGAGTTCGTCAACGCCTCCCTCCAACACGGCCAAGCTGGACCGCATCCTCGCCGACGCTCAGCGCGACCGTGAAATGGGTTACCGCGACAAGGCCCTGAAGATGTACCCGCACGTCTGCGGACGCTGCGCCCGTGAGTTCTCCGGCAAGCGCCTGAGCGAGCTGACCGTGCACCACCGCGACCACAACCACGACAACAACCCGCAGGACGGTTCCAACTGGGAGCTGCTCTGCCTGTACTGCCACGACAACGAACACTCGCGCTACACCGACCAGCAGTACTACGCCGAGGGTTCCACCAGCTCGCCGACCATCGCCAAGGCCACCCACAACCCGTTCGCCGCATTGGCCGGGTTGATGAAGAAAGACGAGTAAGCCATGCCAAATCTTCTTTGATAGTTCCGGACTCTCGCGAGCAAGCTCGCTCCTACATGGATTGCACAAGACCTGTAGGAGCGAGCTTGCTCGCGATGGCGATAGATCTAGCACCCCATCCCCAAAGCAAACGCCCCGAGCACAATCCCCGTATAATCGCGTTTTTTCTCGAAGGCACCCGGCTCGTGGCAAACAAACGGTACAGCTGCATTGGTTTGTATAACCCCAAATCACCGGAGAACGTCGGTTCGGTGATGCGCGCCGCTGGCTGTTATGGCGTGGCGTCGGTGTTTTACACTGGCAAGCGTTATGAACGCGCCCGCGACTTCGTCACTGACACCAAGAAAGTCCATCAAGACATTCCGCTGATCGGCATCGAGGACCTGAAGAAAATCCTCCCGCTGGGCTGCATACCGGTCGCTGTCGAATTGGTCGAAGGGGCCCGTTCACTGCCGGAATACACCCACCCGGATCGCGCGCTGTATATCTTCGGACCGGAAGACGGCTCGCTGGATAAAGACATCCGTGACTGGTGTGAGGACGTGGTGTACATCCCGACCACCGGCTGCATGAACCTCGCCGCGACCGTCAACGTGGTGCTTTACGACCGCATGGCGAAAGGTAATAACACACGCTCCGGTCCGAAATTCTAGTTTGTAAATATAGAAAATGGACGGAACAAGCGGCGCACTCGCGCAGTCCGCTTTATATCAATCACCCCGCTGGAGACAGATCATGAGCGACAGCAAAATCGTAGAGCGCAGCGAATCCACCCCGTCCCAGACTCTGCCGACGCAGAACGTCCTGGGCTGGGAGCGCATTGGCTCGCTGGCCGGTGGTGTGGTGATGATGGGCAAAGGTCTGCGCCGAGGCGGCGTTTTCGGTTTGATTCAGGTGGCGATTGGCGGCGTAGCCCTGGCCCGCGGCATCACTGGTCACAGCTCGGCGAAAGACCTGCTGGAAAAAGGCCGTCAGGACATGAACAACGTGCGCTCGAGAATCGAACGAACCGCAGAAGAGTTGAGCCGCTTTAAAGCCAATGCTGGAACAGCGACTCGCACTGCGACGGTGGTCGACAAGGATTCGCTGAAATCGCCTGAAGCCGGGGTTTGAAGCGACACAGATGATCGTTCCCACGCTCTGCGTGGGAATGCATCCGCATCTACTGCAGCAACTCGCTATCCAGCACCTTCGACGGCCCCTCGAGGATGCCTTCACTCAATTGCACAAACTCCTTGGTGCTGACGCTACCCTGGTGCATGACCGCCTGCAGCACGTCATCCAGTGAACGCTTGTTACGGGTTTTCAGGCGTATCTCGCCGTCCAGTGCCTGCAACAGCAACACTGCTTTGGCGACTGCCGGCCCGCTGATCTGTTTACCACGCAGGGTGGTGACCTGGTGACTTTCCCTGGTCAGCCGGGTCTCCAGGCTCTGATAACGCTCGTCACTCATACCGCCAGCACGGCGCACCAGTTCGATCGCGTAGTACTCGGCAAAACCTTCACTGATCCAGTCGCTGTGCTGATTGCCATTGACCCTGCCAAATACCTGAACCAACTCGCGCACCAAGGGGCTGATGCCGCTTTCGCTGACCAGCGGTATGCGGCTGTGCAGGTAGATCGAATCCCGCCCGGCCAGACTGCCGCGCCACATCGGATCGGCGGCACCGACGATCAGCAGTTTGTTCAGGTGGCGCGGGAATACTGCCTGCACTTGCGGCCAAACGAAGGTCAGCAGCGTCAGTACGTCCATACGCCGCATGCCCTGCCCTTGCGGCGAGGCGACTGTAACTTCGGTTTCCCCCAGGCGAGCGCGGCGACTACCCAGGGTTCCGGCGAGCATCCAGCCGGTCGGCCGGTCAAACAGGCGCGAAACGTTGTCGACCCGAAAGCGGTTCTTGCCAATACGCGGCCAGGGGGTTTCGATGCTTTTCCAGCCCGCCGGCAATTCGAATTCCAGACGCGACACCAACTCGGTGCCGTCCTGTTGATCCAATCGCGCCGCCGGCACCAGGTCTTCGCCGCGCAGCAACGCCCAATTGGGGGTCATACGGGTTTCGAACGAGCCATTCTTGCGGGCATTGCTGATGCGCACACGGTAGGTAAGGCTGGACTGGCCACTGGCAGGGCGCCAGATGCCGCGCTGGCTTTCGGAAATTTTGGGCGTAGTGGATTGCCACTGACCATCGGCCTTGAAATCGCTGTAATCACCGCGATTACCCAGATCGAAGTCCAGGCTGTGTACCGCAGCACCGTCGGCCAGTGTCAGCCGAACTTCGGCCTGATCGCTCTGCGGCAACAAACGCACGTGGTAATCCAGATCGACTTTCTTCGCCGCCAACAGCGGCGAACTCAGTGCCAGCAGCAAAATGGCTAACGGCAGCCTTGACCCCACAGCCATATACACGCCCTCGAGAATCAACGTTGAAATGCTTGACCCGCTCGGCCCTCAACCCGCACGGAAGATCAAGTGATCTTCCCAATCCTCTTCGGCCACGCTGCCTTCGGCCAGCATGCGCCCGGATTGGGAAATCCGCTCGTGGTGAACCGCATCGCGATCACCGCAAACCAGATGGTGCCAGAGCGGCAAGTCCTTGCCCTCGCTGACCAAACGATACCCGCAAGTCGGCGGCAGCCATTTGAACTGGTCAGCCTTGCCCGGCGTGAGCTGGATGCAATCGGGCACCGAATCGCGACGATTGGTGTAATCGGTGCACTGGCAGGTTTTCAGGTCCAGCAGTTTGCAGGCAATCCGCGTGTAATAGACGCTGTTGTCTTCCTCGTCTTCAAGCTTTTGCAGGCAGCACAGACCACAGCCATCGCACAACGACTCCCACTCCTCTTGATCGAGTTGTTCGAGGGTTTTGCGTATCCAGAAAGGTTCGACTTTGGCGGCCATGGTTCAAGCATCGGTATCAGCGAGTGAAAAGGCCGCCAGTCTAGTGTGCGAGGGCTCTGGGGCCAAGCGATTGCGACTGCCGGTAGAACAGGACTTGTCAGTTCTTGCGCCGCGAAGTAGCTTTGCGAGTCGAAAGAAGCCATGCACAAGTGCCATCAACGCTCGACCGCGTTGCACTCAGGTTAGCTGCCACACTTCAGAAAACCATATCTGCTCAGTTAACTGCGCCCGCCGGTTTTTTCAACCTTTGATTCTCAAACGTAGTCAGGAACTCTTCATGAGCGCTAACCCACGCGTTGCCGAATATGCCATCCACCCACAGTTCACTGACCGCTGGTCTCCCCGCGCCTTCACTGGTGAAAGCATCCCGCAAGAAACCCTGCTGAGCTTTTTCGAAGCCGCGCGCTGGGCACCTTCGGCCTACAACTCGCAGCCTTGGCGCTTTCTCTACGCGCGTCGCGACACGCCAAACTGGGAGCGCTACCTGGGCCTGTTGAATGAATTCAACCGCAGCTGGGCACAACACGCCTCGGCGCTGGTGATCGTGATTTCGAAAACCACCTTCACGGCACCAGGCGCCGAAGAGGAAACTCCGGCGCTGTGGCACACCTTTGACACCGGCTCGGCCTGGGGCCATCTGGCGCTGCAAGCCAGCCTCAGCGGCTGGCACACTCACGGTATGGCCGGTTTCGATCAGGAGCTGACCCGCAAGGAACTGAATATTCCTGAAGGCTACGCGCTGCACGCCGCGGTGGCGATCGGCAAACTGGGGGACAAAGCGACCCTGGCCGAATACCTGCAAGCCCGCGAAACCCCAAGCCCGCGCCGCCCGCTGAGCGAGCTGGCGGCGGAGGGTGATTTCAGTTTGTAAGCCACACTGCAAAACCAAATGTGGGAGCGAGCTTGCTCGCGATGGCGGCGTGACAGTCAACAGTGATGCTGAATGTGATGGCCCCATCGCGAGCAAGCTCGCTCCCACAGTTGATCACCGCGACTTCAATACCCGCGATTGAAATCCACTTCTCCGCGCAACGCCGTATCAGCCTGATACGCCCGCAGATTCTCGATAAACAACTGCACCATCATCGGCGGTGAAGTCGGCGCCGAACTGTGTCCGGTCAGCAGCAAGCCCCAGGCGGTCCAGAACGGGTGACGTTGCGGCAACGGTTCCTGACGGCAGACGTCGATCACCGCCCCCGCCAGATGCCCTTCCTTCAACGCCTCGACCAGATCCGCATCGACCACCGCCACACCGCGCCCGACGTTAATGAACAACCCGGTCGGCTTGAACTGCTTGAACAGCGCCGCGTCGTACAGATCATGGGTGTCGGGCGTGTTGGGCAGGAGATTGACCACGTAATCGACCTCCCCTACGAGACGGCCCAAATCCTCCAGTCCGGCGACTTCAATAAACGGCGCTTGCTCTCGAGCCTCGCTGGCGATGCCATACAACTGGACGCCGAACGGCACCAGGAACTGCGCCACGCTACTGCCGATATCGCCGGTGCCGACGATCAACACCTTGCGTCCCGCCAGGCTCTGAGCCAAGCGGCTGTCCCACTTGCGCTCGACCTGGCTGACCAGTCGTGCCAATACTTCGCGCTCATGGCCAAGCATATAAGTCAGCACGTATTCAGCCATGACCTGGCCGAAAATGCCCACTGCCCGCGTCAGTCGGTAATGCCGAGGCAAGCCCTCGGCGAGCAACGGGGTGATCCCGGCCCAGGTCGATTGCAGCCACTGCGGCTCGTGGCCCTGACGCAACAGGGTTGCCAGCAGGTCCGGTTGACCAAGCCAGATCGGGCAATCAGCGGCAAGGCTCGCAAGCTCGGCGGAGTCACCACTGGTGAGCACTTCCAGGTCAGGAGCAGCCTGACGCAACAATTGGGCGTAAAGAGCGTGGTCGTGTTCAGCAATCAGAACGCGCATGGTTCAAACCTTTCAAAAACAGTGCAGGAGGTCGTCGATGGTTTTTTCCCATCGTCAACGGCCACCGCCAGATTATTCAGTTCAATTTATAAGAGTGCTCTGGACAGAGCACTCGGACCAGTCCGTCAGACCGGATCATTACGCCGTAGCAATTCTTCAGGCAAATGTTCGATGTACTCGTCTTCGGCCGGTGGCATTTGCAGGTGATAGCCCTGCTTGTCGAGATTCTCCAGTACCACGTTGATGTCCTCGCGGGACAACTTGCGCTCAGGGCTGAGTACCAGATCGAAGGCATGGTGCGGTTTGCCGAAAGCCAACAGCAGGTTTTCCGGAACACGCTCCAGTGCGTCGCTTTTCAGCACGTAGAGGTACATCTCGTTTTTGCGCAGGCTTCGGTAGATGGAGCAAATACGTTTCAAGGCTGTTCTCCGGCGGTGGCCAGGCTGTCGAGCAATGCCTGGCCCATCAATTCGCGGCGCCAGCCACGCAATGAATCAGGCAATTGGTAAGGGCCCTCGGGGAAGCCGCTTTTGAGCAGGGCCTCCAGGGTTTTCTTGCGCAGCATTAATTCCGGCGCCATCTCCAGGCGTTCAGCTTCAGCCTGACCGAGCGCTCGCAAACGCTTGATCAGTGCCGCGGCCTCAACCGGCAACGGCTCGGGCACCACGGGTGGCCATTGATCAGGGGATACACTGCCAGACCGCTTGATCAGTTCAAGCAGAAACTCACCATCCTGACGCACGGTACGCGGGTGCATGTCTTCGATTTTTGCCAGCGCTGCGAGGTTGTCCGGCTGAGTCCGGGCCAATGGCCACAACGAGTGTTCACGGATAATCCGGTTACGCGGCAGGTCGCGAGCGCGGGCTTCACGCTCACGCCAGGCGCAGAGCTCGCGCAGCACGGCCAACTGGGCTCGGGAGAGTTTCCAGGCCAGTTTGGCCTCGCGATAGACCTCGTACGGGTCGACTTCGCGGCGCAGATTGGCCACCAGTTCAGCACCGTCCTCCAGCACCCAGGCGTACTTGTCGTCAGACAATTTGGGGCGCAGGCGGATGTAAACCTCAGCCAGATGCAAAGCATCTTCCGCGGCGTAGCTGATTTGGGTTTCAGACAACGGGCGTTGCAACCAGTCCGAACGGGTCTCGCCCTTGGGCAGATCAATGTCCAGCACTTCCTGGACCAGACGCGAATAGCCCATGGAGAAACCCAGATTCAGATAAGCAGCGGCCAATTGCGTATCGAACAGCGGCGCCGGCAGGCTGCCGGTCAGACGCAGCAATACTTCCAGGTCTTCGCTGCAGGCGTGTAGAACCTTGATCACCGCCGGGTTTTCCAGCAATGCGGCCAAGGGTTGCCAGTTGTCGATCGTCAAAGGATCAATCAGGTAAGCGCGCACGCCATCGCCAATCTGAAGCAGCCCGGCGATCGGATAAAAAGTGTCGACCCGCATGAATTCGGTGTCGAGGGCAACGAATGGCAGTTGCTGCCACTCGGCGCAAAACTGACCGAGGCTATCGTTGTCGCGAATCCAGTGAATATCGATGGCCACACGGCTCTCCCTTGAAGAATGGCGCGCAGTATATAACGCGCCCGGCGATTTCCGAGCATCCACTGCAGAAGTGCGTGTGGGAAAACATTTGTCGGACTACCAGAATAGTCCTACAGATCAGCACTAGCTGCCTTTGCGCAGTACGTAAACCCGCGACAGGGCACAGCCAGGTATGAAGTTTTGATAACCGAGAATCTCGAAGCCCGTCTGTCTGAACTCACTCTCTACCTGAGTTCTACTGGCCAGCGGGTACTTCGCAACGCCTGCCGACGACGGCTCGTCAGCCCCCTGCCCCAGACCTCGCCGAACTTTGAAGCCGACGTCGACCCCCACCGAAACGATCACGGTGTCACGGCTGACACGGTGAAATTCACGCAGCAGCAGCAGTCGGTGCTCACTGCTGACAATGTGTTGAAACAACTGCATGCAGAAAATGCAGTCCACCGCATTGGACGGCAGACCGATGGTGAATGCCGAGCCCTGGAAGGTTTTGACCCGTTTGAGCAGGCCTGGCGAGTGATGGGTCTGGGCATGGTTGAGCATGTCCTGAGAGTTGTCCGTCGCCAGGATTACCCGATTGGCACGCTCGGCCAGCACCGACCAGAAACGCCCGGCACCGCAAGCCACATCGAGAACCAGCCCGGGCTCGCCCGCCGCTTTGAGGGCGCGCCGCACCAACTGCTCATCTCGCCAAAGCGAAAGTCGCCGGGCCAACCCGGTCGGCCGTGTCTCCAGGCAAACTTGAGCGTGCTCCTGGTCGTAACGCCTGGCGAACTCAAGCTCGATGGAGGATGGGGGCTGCGATGACATGACTCGCGAACTCTTAAAAAGGGATCTACTGGCGACAGATTAACGGCTGGCGCGTGAAAAAAAGGTCGAACGGTGGTGAAGACCTTACTGAGTAGTCACAACTGCGTCGATCACAAGGACCGTCAATGAAGACAAGCCTTGGTAGTTGACCAAACCTCAGGCAGCCAGCGATCAACTTTTCGTGCAAAACCAGCCCGCAAATAGTCAATCAATGGCTAATTGCCAAAACCGTCGCCAGAACCCGGGAACTTCAGGCCTGGTGCAAATACCAACGCCAGTCCTGCTCCCCCACTTCCCCCATGAACTGACGGTACTCAGCACGTTTGACCGCCAGATATACCCCAAGAAACCCGGCACCGAATGCATCCCGAGCCCAGGAGGAGCCTTCCAGTGCGCGCAAGGTGGTCAGCCAGTCCGTAGGCAGCAGCTCTTTGGCCTGAGCGTAACCATTGCCTTCAACCGGCGCACCAGGGTCGCACCGCTCACGAATTCCCCGATGAATGCCCGCCAGAATCGCAGCTGCCGCCAGATACGGGTTGGCATCGGCACCGCAGATGCGGTGTTCGATATGCCGGGAAAATGCCGGGCCGCCAGGCACTCGCAAACTCACAGTGCGGTTGTCCACACCCCAGGTAGCGGCCAGCGGCGCGTAGCTGTTGGTCTGGAAACGTCGATAAGAGTTGGCATTCGGACAAAACATCAGCAACGAATCAAGCATGGTACTGAGCATGCCGCCGACCGCTTGCCTGAGCAGCGGCGTGCCGTCGGGTGCTTCGCTGGCGAACAGGTTGTTGCCATCCTTGTCCGCCAGACTGACGTGCATGTGCATGCCGGTGCCGGCCAGGTTATCGAACGGCTTGGCCATGAAACAGGCGGTCATTCCATGCCTGTGCGCCACGCCCTTGACCAGACGCTTGTAACGCACCGCTTCATCCATTGCCTGCAAGGCATCGCTGCGATGTTCAAGGGTGATTTCCACCTGCCCCGGCGCGTACTCGGAAATTGCCGTGCGCGCCGCAATGCCCTGAAGTTTGCAGGCGTTATACAGATCCGCGAGGAATGGCTCGATCTGCTCCAGCTCACGCAAGCCATAGACCTGTGTCGCCAGCGGCCGGCCACCATCGACATCCCGCGCAGGTTGCGGGCGACCGTTGCTGTCGCGTTGGCGATCAAGCAGATAAAACTCCAGCTCCGCCGCCATCACCGGATAGTAGCCATCGGCTTTGAGCGCATCGATCACCTTGACCAGCAAGTGCCGCGGATCAGCCACCGTCGCGGGCATCCCCTCTTGCGGATGCATGCTGACCTGCACCGCTGCCGTGGGGATCTGCCGCCATGGCATGCGCTGCAAACTGCCGCTCAGCGGATACGCCCGGCAATCGATATCGCCAACCTCCCAAACCAGCCCGGAGTTTTCCACGTCGTCGCCATTGATGGTCAACCCGAGGATGGTGCTCGGCAGCGGCCGTCCGCTTTCATAGACCGCCAACAGTTCATCGCGATGCAGCAACTTGCCCCTTGGCACTCCGTTGTTATCGAGGATGAACAGCTCGAACATCTCGATATCCGGGTTGTGCTCAAGAAAAGTCAGGGCTTCTTGCTTTGAGGCAAAGGGGGTCGTGGCAAAACTCATGGGAACTCTCGTATTTCCGCGTCAGGCGAACGCACAGGCGCCGCCGGTTCGATCCACCGCACAGGGCGAACCATATGAAGACTTAACGGGAAATGCAGGTATCCGGTGGGCGCGCGTGGCGACAGTGCCATAGCGCCCAAAAGGCCAGTTCAGAAGGGAGTGCAGACAAGCTCGGCGCGGTGGCAGGGGTGAATCGACGACGGGGCTGAAGGCTTGACGCGCGGGCGCCAGGCGAAGCCTCGTGTTTGATATCAACTGACCAACCGTCCATAGGGATAACCGCAGAAAACAGGTGTCGAGCAGCGTCACACGGGCAGATAAGCCGTTAAATCCAGACTTGACGAAGTGTGGTTGCAGATTGACTAAACATTCCCCCGCTGTTCGACCAACTCGACAAACGCCCCACACGCGGCACTTCGGTAAGCGCCCTTGCGACTGAGCAGTGCCACGGTGCGTTGCAGCAACTCGGGATCAAGTGCCAGCGACTGCAATCCCGTCTGCTCGTGGGCGATGGCTTGCGGGAGAATGGTCGCCAGCTGGCTGCGGCGCACGATTTCGATTATCGCGCTGATGGAGTTGGCTTCAATGGCGATGCGTGGCGCGATGTTTTGCTCACGGCAGTACCGGTCGATGTGCTGGCGGGTGGCAAAGTCACCACTGAGCAAGACCAGCGCCTGCTCACCCAGAGCGTGAGCACTCAGCGACTGTTGCCCGGCAAACCCCGGATGCGCATCACTGACCACCAGGCTCAAGGTTTCGGCGAACAGCGACTGAGATTCGATATCGGCCAAATGCTCACCGCTGAATCCAATGCCGATATCCAGGCGGTCTTCGGCCAGCGCCGCCTCTATACGGTCCTGAGTCATTTCCTCAACGCTCAGGTTGATCGCCGGGTAGAGGTTGTTGAAGCGGGTCAGCAACGGGCCGATCAGGTACGCGGTGAAGGTCGGGGTCATCGCCAGACGCAACGCCCCCCGGCTCAGATCCTGCACGTCATGCATCGCCCGCTTGGCCGCCTGTAGATCCTGCAAGGCCTGCCGCGCATAACGCACATAAGCCTCACCGGCGTCTGTCAGGCGCACGCAACGCCCCGAACGGTCGAATAGCGGCGCACCGAGGGAGTCCTCCAGTTGCTTGATCTGCTGCGACAGCGTCGGCTGGGACACATGCAGAGCTTCAGCGGCTCGAGTGAAGTTGCGATGCTCGGCGACCGCAAGCAGGTAACGAATATGGCGTAGCAGCATGGGCGCTCAACTATAGGCCTGACTTATAGAGACAATAATAAGCCAGTCTTGGGCGCTATAACTGAAAACTTTCATCCTTGCCCCATCAGCAACGCAAGGAGAACCACCATGCAAGACATCATCGACGGCTTCCTCAAGTTCCAGCGTGAGGCCTTTGCGCAGCGTAGCGAACTGTTCAAACAACTTGCCACCACACAAAGCCCCGGCACCTTGTTCATCACCTGCTCGGACAGCCGGGTGGTCCCGGAACTGCTGACTCAACAAGAACCTGGCGGCATGTTCGTGATCCGCAACACCGGCAACATCGTCCCTTCCTACGGCCCCGAGCCGGGCGGTGTCTCGGCCACGGTTGAATACGCAGTCGCCGTACTCGGCGTCATTGACATCGTGATCTGCGGCCATTCCGACTGCGGTGCAATGACCGCCATCGCCACCTGCAAATGCCTTGACCACTTACCGGCCGTCGCCAATTGGCTGCGTCACGCCGAGTCGGCCAAGGTGATCAATGCCTCTCGTACCCACGCCTCAGCTGAAGACCGCCTGGATTCGCTGGTACGGGAAAACGTCATTGCCCAACTGGCCAACCTCAAGACTCACCCCTCGGTCGCTCTGGCCCTGGAGCAAGGTCGACTGAGCCTGCACGGCTGGGTCTATGACATTGAAAGCGGTTGCATCGCCGCTCTGGACGGCGCGTCCCAACGCTTCGTTTCTCTCGCCGAACACCCGAAAACCTGCGCGCTGTCTAGCAAATTGCAACGCGCCGCCTAACCCACAGCTCTTGCATCACTAAAGAGGAAATCATCATGCTGCAATCCCAATTCGCTCAAGCTCCACGCCTGGCCCTGGCCGACATCATCATCGACGCCAAGGCACGCAAGAATCTGTCCTGGCAGGACCTGACCGACGGCACGGGCCTGAGCCTGGCTTTCGTGACCGCCGCCCTGCTCGGTCAACACCCGCTGCCGGCTGAAGCAGCCGATGTGGTTTGCGACAAACTCGGCCTGGACCAGGACGCCAGCCGTCTGCTGCAAAGCGTGCCATTGCGCGGCAGCATTCAGGGTGGCATCCCGACCGACCCGACCGTCTACCGCTTCTATGAAATGCTGCAAGTCTACGGTTCGACCCTTAAAGCCCTGGTCCACGAGCAATTTGGCGACGGCATCATCAGCGCCATCAACTTCAAACTGGACATCAAGAAAGTCGAAGACCCGGACGGCGGTTCCCGTGCAGTGATTACCCTGGATGGCAAGTACTTGCCGACCAAGCCATTCTGATAGACCGCCAGGAAGGTTCTATGAACCTTCCTGGCCCTCAGGATGTTCGCCACTACCCCCTCACCTGATTTTTCAATAACCGCAGCAAGTTTTTGATTTGCTACGCTGCCGCATACCCTGCCTAATCACGCTTATCACTCAACGCCTGATGATGGAAAACAATCGAAGATGAAAAGCGTTAGTTTCGCCACCGCCAACGCAGGAATGCTGATCTGGGCGCTGTTGATCGCTGCCTCGTTTTTTGCCGCTGCACAAGTCAGTCAGGCCATCGATCCAATCCTCCTGACCGGCCTGCGACTGCTGTTTTCGGCATTGATGTTTTTGCCGATGCTGCTGTTGAAAGGCACCACCCCTATGACTGCGCGCGGCTTGCTCAGCCACGCAGCCCTTGGATTATTGCTGGCGGTGTATTTCGGTTCGCTGTTCGAAGCCCTGCGCTACACCTCTGCGGTCAATACCGGGACGATGTTCACCCTCGTGCCATTGATGACGCTGCTTTTCGAAGCCTTTCTGATGCCCAACAACAGCGTTAGAAATCGCTTGCTGCCCATGCTGATCGCAGCGGCCGGCGCAGTGCTGCTGATTCTCAAAGGCGCAGGCCCCGGACAGCTGCCTTCGCTCTACGCAGTCCTGGTGTATGGCGTCGGGTGTCTGGCGATGGCCTTTTACTCGCCCCTGAGCCAGCGACTCAAAGACCACAGCCTCAAAGGTCGCGGCCCGGTGGCCATGACCTTCTGGAATATGCTGTTCGGCTCACTGTTTCTGTTTGTCTTCTCCCTGCTCAGCGGCGGCTGGCGCACGGGTTCGCTATTGGCGATCAGTGATTTCTTCTGGCTGGTTTACCTGGCGCTGTTCGCCACACTCGCTACTTTCTGGCTGTTGCATCGGGCAATCGGTGTCATTGCCCCGTCCACGGTGATTTCCTACGTTTACCTGAGCACGCTGTTCATCACCTTGTTCCATTGGTTCTGGCTCAGACAACAACCGCTGCTGATAGAACTGTTTGGCGCACTGCTGGTGGGGATCGGAATGCTCGCGCTGGTCATCTCCAGCCGACGCTCGGAACCTGCAACGGCGTAAGAGCGGGCGATGGAGTGCGCAGGTCGCCTTACCTGCATTTTGTGCCTCACAGCTGACCACGAAATTTCCCACGAGGCATTCTCTTGGGACTATCGTTCCGTTACCCTTTTACTTACGTGTTGCGCTCAATCGGCGCAAGGGGCTCATGAGACGGATCTGATGCTGAACAGCAACTTGCTTAGAAAGCTCGACATGCAGGACCTTATGGTCTTTATCGCTGTTTATGAACAAAGCAGTGTCACCGGCGTGTCCGAAACCCTCTATGTCAGCCAGTCCACGGTCAGCTATTGCCTGAAAAAGCTGCGTACCAGCTTCGAGGACGAGTTGTTCATCAATACCCGAACGGGTATGCGTCCGACCTGCAAAGCCACCACCATGTACGGGCACGTGCTGAAAATTCTTGAAAGCATCAACCTGTGCCATTCCGGTGTTCAGGCCTTCGATCCGACCCAAAAAGCCGTGACGTTCAACATTTGCGCGCCGGAATACTTCGAACTGCTGATACTGCCGCGACTATTGAAAAACTTCGATTTCGCCGACCTGCCGGTGATCGTCAATGTGCAAAAGCTCGAAACCGATATTCCCGCCGATGAACTGCGCGACGGCAGTCTCGACCTGGTGATTTGCTTCGGCCCCAACTTTCACCGCAGCCACAACGACTTCAAATCCCGGATGCTGGTGGAAGATGACCTGGTGTGCGTCTTCGATAAACGCGCGACCCCGCTGGAACCGCGCTTCAGCCTGCAATCGTTTGTCGAGCGTCGTCACGTGTTCCCCACGCCGTGGACGTCCGATACCAACATGGTGGATGGCTGGCTGGCCCACCAGGCGCATAAACGGCAGATTGTCGCGCGGTCCAACAGCTACAGCGCAGCACTCAAGATGATCACCGGCACCGACTTCATCCTGACGCTGCCACGGCGCATTCAAATGCTTCTGGCCAATGACGCAGTCTTCAGCCATTGCGAAGCACCGAATGGCTTGCCGGGATTCACCCTCGACATGCGGTGGAGTGAAGCCAGCGATCAGGACAGCGCCAATACCTGGCTCCGTGAGCAGGTGCTCAAAGTCTGCGTGGAACAAGGCTTGCTCTGAGCCCGGAAGCTCGCCAGTCAGTGGCCGATAGCCGCCTTGGTGTAGGACTCACGATCGATATCCAGAATCTCCACGCACAACTGCACCTCTACATCGGCCGGCCATTCACACAGGTCCTGTAGCACGGCCAACAGGCTTTGCGACAACTGCTTCTTGATCTCGGCCGAACGTCCGCTCAACAGCGCCAGCTTCACATGCACAAAAGCACGTTCGCCCAGTCCGGTACCGACCCGAAATGCCCCCACCTGCACCGCTCGGCTCTTGATATCGAACTCCGCCGTAAACTGCCCGGAAGCCACCAACGCATGGTTGAGTCGCGACAATGCCTTGTCGGCATCGAGCGCTGGCAGGTTGGGGGTGTATTCCATATGCAGGTGAGGCATGGCGGTAATCCTGATCGGGTAAAGGAAAGGTCGTACATATAACACAGGCAAGTCCTGCTCCACCTGAGCGCTTGTTAATGCTCAGGGGCAGCCACTGAGTCGCGCAACGCAAGGCTTTCCCACGCAGCAACCATAATCAGCACCGCCGACCATGCCGGCCTTGCCACTGTCGTGGCTGCTGCGCCCACGCAACAGAGAACGGGAACTGCTCATGGGGTGGATCTCCGGTCAAATCCTGAGGGGTAACGCTACACAGCAAAACAACCCAGCCTCGAGGTATCAAGCAGGTCCCTGCCCATTGCGTTGGCTTCAGAGCGACTTGATGTCCTGTATTTCGGACAAACCGCGTTCGCTCATAAACGCTTCCAGCCGCGAACGCAGCCAGCGCTCGGCCGGGTCGGTATCGACATGACTGAGCCAGACCATGGACAGGTCCAGTGTCGGCGTCTTGAACGGGAACGGTTCGCAGAACAACTGACCTGAAGCGGCCATGGCAGCGGCCGTGTAATCCGGCAGGCTGGCGATCATGTCGGTCCCGGCGAGCAATGCCGGCAAGGAGCTGTATTGCGGTACCGAGAGCACCACCTGGCGTTTACGACCAATTTCCGCCAACCATTCATCCGCGAAACCGCTGACATTGGCCGTGTGAGAAACCAACACATGCGGCCGTGAGCAGTATTCATCCAGGGTCAGCGGGGTTTCAGAAGCGTCCGCGCGCAACACGCTGGGTTGAATATGCCTGAGCAATTTGCGCTTGGCATTAGCCGGCAGGCCGCGGGTCTGGCTGATGCCGACGGTGATGTCGCCGGACGCCAGCAAGTCCGGGATACGCCAGTAATCGACGTGCTGGACGACGAACACCACCTGCGGCGCCTCTTGGCGCAACGCGCGCAACAACGGCGGCAGCAAACCGAATTCGACATCATCGGACAGGCCAATGCGGAAGGTCATGGTGCTGCTGGCGGGATCAAAATCGTGGGTCAGGCTCAGAGCGACCGACAACGAATCCAGCGCCGGCGAGAGATGCTGAATGATCTCCTCGGCCCTTGCCGTCGGCTCCATGCGATGGCCAACCCGGATGAACAGTGGATCGTTGAACATCGTGCGCAAGCGATTGAGTGCCGAACTGATGGTGGGTTGCCCGAGAAACAGCTTCTCCGCCACCCGCGTCACATTGCGCTCGAGCATCAGCGTTTCGAACACGACCATCAGGTTGATGTCCGCCTTGCGCAGTTCGTTACGATTCATCTGCTATCCCCAGTCTCCAAGACTGCGGGCAGTGTAGAAAGGCCTGGGGGTTGGCGTCTACCTGCCTGCGCAGAAGATCACCCAGACCGTCACCGGATCGCGACGCACTTGAGGCGCAGTGCCTCAACGCACGGTCAACGCCTGCAGCCCTATCGCCAGCTTGCGTCCATCCTCGCCCTGTTTCAGCAAGGGTATAAGCTTGAGCGGATTTGTTGCGCTCATCTGGAGGCAGTCTGCGCATTGCTTCCAGCCCGGCGCTAGAATATTCAAACCATCGATTTGGGCCAGAAGATCGGTGTTGGCATCAATGCTGATGGCCGCCTGAAGCAGTGCCCGCTCATCCAGAACATACAGTGAATCCACGTCATACTTCCCGGTGGCAAGGCGATGGGAGCTAGCGTAATCCGCCAGCGCAAGCCAATTGGGCGAGTAATTCTGCGGACGGACCCAGCGAACCTTCTGGTAGTGAGAAGCAGCGCTCTGCCAGAACGGATCAACGAGCGCGGTCTTCCATGCCGATGCTGGCGGCACCATCAGGAAATTACCTGTGCCTGCCCAGCCTGCCCAGGTATCCGTCACCTGTATCTCCATCGCCCCGACGCCCGGAAAACATTCGCGGCAGCCACGACAAACGCGGGCAGAGGATAGTCGAACTCGAAGGGGCCGATACCGACTTTGTTGGAGACCGCGAAGAGTGCTAGCCCCCCATAAGAACAGGCAACAGGGTGATCGCCAGATGCTTTTCAGAAAGCTTCATTGATAAGTCCAAAAGTTATGCAGTACAAAGGTGAAAGCGGGGATGGTCAGCGCTACTGCAGCAATTCCGAGCAGATAATGAAGCCCGGCCATTTGGGCGGCCCAGGCCACCAACATCGCAAGTAAAAAACCTGCGCCCGAGACCATCATGAAGCGCACCAGCGTCCGGCCGTGCAATCGGCTGGAAAAACTCCAGGTGGTATTGATCACATAAGAAGCCACGGTCGCTACAGCGAACGCCGCGCCGTTGGCCAAGGGCGGCAGGGGTAACACATAGTTGATGAACAGTACGGCAATGAGTGCATGAAGGGCCGTGACGAACAATCCGGTCACGGCAAAACGCCGGGCACGTTTGATGAAGGCTGACTTGTCAGTGCCTGTCTCACGGCTCATTGCTTGTCACTCAAGCAGCAGCGCGACGTCACGGCTTCTGCGCCAGACAGAACACCGTCAGACCGGCCAGACGGTTCGCGCCCATGAAGGGAAGCTCGGCACTACACAACATCTTCAACAGCGTATTGACCAGCGGATGATGCCGCTTGAGTTGCGAGCGCGGTGGCGACGGTTGTGTACCTTTTGGCAGCAGCCGCAGGGTTGCCGCAATGGGGAAGACCAGACCGAAGTAGTAAGCTCCGTGCCTGACCGTCAAACCAGCATCCCTGGCCACCGTTTCCAGTTGCGGCAGGGTGTAACGCCGTTTGTGCTCGAGAAAGTCATCGTGCCCGCTCCAGAGAAACTGGAATGCCGGAACCGTCATCAGAAAACGGCTGCCGGACGGAACTTTATCGACGTAGGCCTTGAGCAATCCGACGTCGTCATCGACATGCTCCAGCACGTCCATCAGCAGCACCAGGTCGGCATCGACCGAGTCGATCGAACGACGGTAGTGCAGCGGTTTCCCGGCGATTGTGGCGTCCGAGTCCGCCTCATAGCTAATGTCCACGCACCAGGCCTCACTGGCGAGTGTATGGCTCAGCAGATGATGGGAAAAGAACCCCGAACCGGCGCCCACATCAAGGATCTTGCGGCTCTCTGCGCCCTGAAGCAGGCGGTTCATCGCCGCCGCTTTTGAACAGTAATACCAATGCTGCTCGATGCTTGAACCGAGGATGTCGGTTTCCTTGAGATCCATGCTCAGTCCCTGGCGTTGTAGACGCGACGCACCAGGAAAACCGGGCGGCGTTTTGATTCGATGTAGGTTCTGCCCAGGTACTCGCCCAGCCCCCCGATACCGATCAATTGCAGGCCACCCAGAAAGGTGACGGCAACCATTAGCGAGGCGTAGCCCGGTACATCGATCCCGGTAAACAAGGTCCGCAACACAATGAAAATGGCGAACGAAAAAGAAACCACGGACACGAACGGCCCCAGACAGGTCCAGACCTTGAGCGGGTCGGTGCTGAAACTGGTGATGCCTTCCAGGGCAAAATTCCACAAGCGCCACCCGCTGAATTTGCTTTCACCCGCCACCCGCTCCGGGCGCTCGTAATCGACATGGGTGGTCCGAAACCCAACCCAGGCAAACAAACCTTTCATAAAGCGCCGAGACTCGGGCGGCTCTGCAATGCGTCAACCACACAGCGGCCCATGAGCCGAAAGTAACCGACATTTTTCGGCAGAGGTTGATCAGAGATTTTGTTGTGCAGGCGGTAAAACCAACTGACCGAAGTTTGCTTGGCCCAGGAGTCGTTGTTGCGACCCACACGATGACCCAGCACCACTTCATAGCCCTCACACCAACGGGCGATCTTCTGAAGGATGACTTCCGGTGGATCCTGCAGATCGACGTCGATAGGCACCACGACCTGGCCGGTCGCAGTCTGAAGGCCTGCCGTCAATGCGGCTTCCTTGCCGAAATTGCGGCTCAAATCGATCACTCGAATACGCGGGTCAGTCTTCTGGCGCTCCAGAAGCAGATCCGGCGTGGTATCGGTACTGCCGTCATTGATGAACACCATCTCCAGACCGGCCAGTGCCTCATCCTTGAAGACGTCAGTAATCCGAGCGATGAACAAATCGATGGTGGCCGCTTCATTGAAAGCGGGGATGACGAGCGATAGTTCCAAATGCTCAGCCAGTTGCATTCCGTGCTGATGAGTCAATTGATTGCTCTTTTTTATAGTAATTTTTCTACAATCTGCAGCCGCCGACTGATACTCAGCGCCATGAGCCGAGTCGTATTAAGCAGGAGCGCGGGAGGTGATGCAAGGGCGAAACTGCGGCGGCTTTGGCCATTCGACATGCCGGTACGTCAACGTCAGTTACGCTTTTTGAAATAATTTCAAACTATTAGAAACAAAAACCTGATAGCCAAAAAAATCACCTCCGCTACGCTTGCTTCGATGAGTCACACAGGCTTTCGCAATTAGATCAATCGCATGGAGCGAGCAGTATGTATTTTGAGATTTACAGGCAATCCCAAGGCACCCCAAGTACCGGAACAGGACAATGGCGCTGGCGATTGAGGGCGGGAAATCACGAGATAATCGCCAGCGGCGAATCCTACATCAACAAGGCTGATTGCCTGCACGCAATCGGGCTGATCACAAGCACCCAGAGCGATATCCCGGTGAAGGAAATCTAAACCCGCTGGCCGATGCCGAAACTGTTCAGGAGCAATGAGCCGCTTGGGCATGCTTCGAACAGTCGATGATGCGAGCATGAGCAAACACCGGAAAACGAAAAAGCCCCGTAGCTTATTCAGCTATGGGGCTTTTTCTGTGTATGGCGGAGAGATAGTCCCCCTATAACCTTTCCACGGAACGCCGCTAGCATCCACAAACGAAAGTTAAATCCTAGAAAACACAAGGGCTTAAGCTTACTATCGTCCACTAAAAGCCATTGTCGCTCAGCCAAAGCCAGCCTCCAAAGCATGGTCTGAAGCGTGGTCTGATATCGGAGAGCATTGTGGAAAAGGAACGACGTTGCTTGGTCATCAGACACCTCTATCTGGCGAGCATTCTCGCCTAAATGGGTGTCCGGTTTCATTAGACCACTAC